>CAMPHP010000397.1 GCA_946885925.1 uncultured Litorilinea sp. | reverse complement strand
ATGGCCGTGTGACCTTTGGCGCGGGGCTGGGTGGAGTTCCGGTGGAGTTTGCTGCCTTTGGTGAAGTGACCGATGCCAAGACGCGCGCTGCCATGTTGGACGAGGGATTGGAGATTGTGGCGCGTTTGTTGGCGGGGGAGAGGGTTAATTATCAAGGGGCGTATTACAGCGTCAACAATGTGATGCTGGCCCCGCGTGGGCTGCAACAACCGCGTATCCCGATTTGGATAGGGGCTGAATCAGGCCCCGCATTACGGCGTGCTGCACGCTGGGATGGGTGGGTGATCTACACTGTGGATACACAGGGCGCTGTGGTGAACACGGCTGGCTCGGTTGCTCAGAAGCTAGCGACCATTCGCCAATACCGGCGTGACGCAGGCGTTAACACAGCGCCCTATGATGTCGTCGTAACCGGGATCACAGCGCCCGGTGATGGTGTAGAGGAGTATGCGGCGGCGGGCGCAACCTGGTGGCTAGAGTCGCTACACGGGATGCGCTTTAGCTATGCTGAACTGCTGGCGCGGGTAGAGGCTGGCCCGCCGCGCTAGTTCCACTTAAGCAAGCGTGCCAAGTTATCACCCTTTACTAGGGCGCGTTCCCCCTCTGTGTAATCGGCCATGTGCGCGTCTACGATCTCCGGCGTGCCGCTGCCCCAGACCATGCGCTCTGGGCCAAAGGCCGCGATGACTCGGCTTGTGAAGGGGCGGGCGCTGGTGTAGAGGGGGGCATCGCTGGCGAAGTGATTGAGTCCGGATAGCTTCATGTAGACATGATCAAAGTTTGCCAGTTCTAGCACGTCGGCAAACTCGACACCAGTGCCCATGTGGGGTTCTGCCAGGTGATCAATGAGCACAGGCGTGGTTGGATAATCGGCAATGCGCGCGGTTACTTGGCGCGCGTAGTTGGGGCCGATGTGGAGTTCGACGATCAGCCCCAGCTCCGCAGCACTCCGCCAGAGGGCAACTACACCAGGATCATCAAAGCTGTTGAGGTATTGTTCTTTGCCACGGTGAGCATGGAAACGCAGCGCAACGATGTCGGGTGCTTGGGCGACTAAGTCACGCAATTTTGCCGGGGCCGCCGCATCGTGTGGATAGAAGAGTGCGGTTGCCTTGAAACGGCTTGGCTCGCGCTGTAGACAATCCAAGACCAAGCGATGATCGTCGCCATAGGGTTCAGGGTGAACCAAGACGGCACGGTCAATGCCATATTGATCCAGACGATCAATGTAATCACCTAATGGGTCAGCACTGAGTTGATCGGCTGCAGGTGTGTAGACTGCTTGGGGATGGAAGGGGTAGCGCGTCGTGTCCGCGCTGAACATGTGGGCGTTCCACTCAATGATCATGGGTAAGTCCTTCTCTGATCTCGCTTGGATGTAATGGGGATCGTTCTGTGATGGTAGAGAGTATTTTCTGGAGTTTTATGGTTGAATGACAACAAGTATACCTTATTGGATGCCAAATTTCCCTTTAAGTAGCTAATGAATAGCTAAAAATGATATTTTGCATAGTTCCACATAGACAGCGAAAACAATACTGTAGTATAATCCTTCCTCCAAGCTTTAGGTTGTGTTTTTGGTTGTGACAGTGCTCCCAACCTTTGCGCTGAGCGGCGCATGTCCGAAGTCGGACTCCTCAAAAAGCCGGTTCAACGATGAATCGCAGTGTTCGTATTTCTTCTTCCGCTTCCGGATGAAGCAACTTTGGGTATTTTCCTCTGCTCTCGCAGTTCCAAATGGTTAAGTGTAACTACGCCTAGCGCGGCAAACTTGTCTTCCCCCCTGACATAGTTTTCTTATGCTGACGGTACTCCTGCCCTTGGAATTGTCTTCGCAGAGGTCGTGATTTATTTCACGATCCTGTACCGATGTCGAACCGGTATAGGGCAGCGCAGGAAGAAATTATTCGTTAACGGGCTTGTCCACTTGCTGCTCATGGCAAAGGAGATCGACTGTGAAAGCTTCTGTACATGACGAAGCCAGTCATAAAACGAGCCAGATCGTTCCAAATCGAACTGGACTCCCGGCCAAACAAGGCTTGTATGACCCGCGCTTCGAACACGATGCCTGTGGCGTAGGCTTTGTGGTGGACATCAAGGGGCGCGCCTCCCAAAGCATTGTGGCTGATGCGCTCACCGTATTGAACAATCTGGATCATCGAAGCGCTTGTGGTGCCGAGGTGAATACTGGCGATGGGGCGGGCATTCTCATCCAATTGCCACACAAGTTCTTGGTAACAGTGACGCAAGCCGAGGGATTTACGCTGCCAGAGCCAGGTGCGTATGGGGTAGGGATGCTTTACTTCTCTCAGGATGAGGAAGCCCGCCGTCGTTGTGAAGCCATGCTCGAACAGATTGTGGCGGAGGAAGGGCAGACGCTTCTTGGCTGGCGTACAGTGCCGACGAATGGGCTTGGGCTTGGTAAGGCGGCACAATCCCGCCAGCCATTTGTGCGCCAACTCTTTATCGGGCGTAATGAGGCAACATTGCCCAAGACCGATGCATTGGCCTTTGAGCGCAAACTCTTTGTGATTCGCAAGCGTGCAGAGATCACTGTCTTGCAAGCACAGGTGGCAGGAGAGAACGATTGTGGCGACCTCTTCTATTTTGCCAGCTTTTCCAGTCGCACGATTGTGTACAAGGGGATGTTGCGCTGTGCCCAGGTTATGGAGTTTTACCCTGATCTACTCGACACAGAGATAGAGTCGGCGATTGCACTGGTTCACTCCCGCTTTAGCACCAATACCTTCCCCAGTTGGGAACGTGCCCACCCCTACCGCTACATCATCCACAACGGCGAAATCAACACCTTGCGCGGCAATGTCAACTGGATGACGGCGCGCGAGTCCCTTTTGGCATCTCCGTTGTGGGGTGATGACATTCACAAGGTGCTGCCCCTTATTGACCAAAGTGGTAGCGACTCGGCTATTTTTGACAACGTTCTAGAGTTTCTTTCGCTCTCAGGCCGCTCACTGCCCCATGCCATGATGATGATGATCCCGGAACCGTGGTCATTACATCACGGTATGGACCCGGACAAGCGGGCGTTTTATGAATATCACAGCACGTTGATGGAGCCGTGGGATGGCCCGGCCTCGATTGGCTTTACCGATGGCACGATCGTAGGCGCTGTGTTGGACCGCAATGGTCTGCGCCCTTCGCGCTATTATGTGACCAAAGACGACCGCGTGATCATGGCTTCGGAGGTAGGCGTTCTCGATATTGACCCGGAGAACATTCTGGAGAAGCGGCGGCTGGAACCGGGGCGCATGTTCTTGGTAGACACAGTGCAGGGACGCATTATTGCCGATGAAGAGATCAAGATGGGCATGGCGCGGCAGTACCCCTATCAGGAGTGGCTTGACCAGAACCTGGTGGAACTGGACAATTTGCCCGAAGCCAGTCATGTGCCAGTAACCGATCACGCGTCGATTACACAGCGGCAACAAGCGTTTGGCTATACCTTCGAGCAGTTGCGTATGTTGGTTGCACCCATGGCGCGCGATGGTGTCGAGGCTGTCGGTGCAATGGGCAATGACTCGCCCCATGCGGTATTGTCGGATATGCCGCAACTTCTCTATAACTATTTCCGCCAATTGTTCGCCCAAGTGACCAACCCACCGATTGACTGTATTCGTGAGGAGTTGGTGACTGCGACTGATGTGATGATGGGAACCGAGTCAAATCTGCTTGACCCGCGACCCGAAAGCTGTAACCAAATCCGCATCAAGAATCCTATTCTGACCAATGCCGACCTTGCCAAGATTCGCCAACTGGATCACCCTGGCTTTCGCAGCTTGACGGTGGCTACCCTCTTCCCCATAGCTGGTGGAGCAGCCGGATTGGCAGCAAGCCTGGAAGAGATCTTTGACCAGGTTGATCACGCCATTACGCAAGGCTATAACATCTTTATCTTGTCGGATCGGGGTGTTAACGCACAACAGGCTGCGATTCCAGCCTTACTAGCAACATCGGGGCTGCACCACCACTTGATCCGCACCGGCAAACGCACGCAGGTAACGTTGCTGGTAGAATCGGGCGAACCACGCGAAGTGCATCACTTTGCCGTACTGATCGGCTATGGCGCAACCGCCATCAACCCTTACTTGGTCTATGAAACCATTGACCACATGATTGAGGAAGGGATGCTGCCGGGGCTGGACTATAAATCGGCGGTCTATAAGTACAATAAGGCCGCGGTCAAGGGAGTGGTCAAGGTCATCTCTAAGATGGGCATTTCCACTATCCAGAGCTATTGCGGCGCGCAGATCTTTGAAGCACTGGGGCTGAAGCAATCCTTTGTGGACAAGTACTTCACCTGGACACCCACGCGGGTAGAAGGCATTGGTCTGGAAGAGGTTTTCGAAGAAGTGGCGCTGCGCCATCGCAAGGCATTCCCAGAACGACCGCTCAACGGGCATGTGCTGCCCGCCGGTGGCGAATATCAGTGGCGGCATGATGGTGAGCGACATCTCTTTAATCCGCAGACCATTCACTATCTGCAAAAGGCAGTGCGTACCAATGATTATGAGACCTTTAAACGTTATTCGGAACTGGTCAATGATCAGAGCGTACA
>CAMPHP010000396.1 GCA_946885925.1 uncultured Litorilinea sp. | reverse complement strand
TTCGGGTGGCAAACTATTGTGGATATGATCGGGAATCGACAGGAGATCCCAGGTTTCGCCGTTTGTGCGTAGATAGATATCGCCCTGGGCATAGGCTCCTTCGATATGAAGAACGCCCTTTTCACCATAGAAGGCAACATAGTCTTTATTCTTGGCAAAGGGCAAAGCAGAGTGGCGAAAAGTGGCTGAGACAGTATCTGCAAAGGCTGCATTGCGTTCACCAAGTCGCACCAAAACGGTATACGACCAATCACTATCCACTTCAGCCCACTCATGTTGGGTACGCTGCGCAAGTATACTCTCTTGCTTGGTATATTCTCGAAAATCGTGAACCTTTTCACCGACGGGAACGCGTTTGAGATCATTGCGTGTCTCGCCCATAGCCGCCAGGATTTCCCCGCCAACGACCTGCTGAACAATTGAAAGCTTGTGAGTAAAGTTGTTGTTCAGACGACCTCCCCCCTGATCAAGCCGGTGCGGCCAGCCAAAAGGCATCATTTTAGGCCAGTTGTAGTGCGAGATGCACTCAACTTCATGGATTTGACCCAACGTGCCACTTTGTACCAGTTCGCGTGCATAAAGGGCCTGCGGCTGATAACGATAGCTGGCGGCATAGGCGGTCTTGATCGGTTTTGCTTTGGCTGCTGCATAGATCTGCCGTGCATCCGCAGCCGTGGTCGCCAGGGGTTTGTCGCACAGCACATGGCAACCCGCTTCAATTGCGCCTAGACACTGCTCCAGATGCGCGCCACCGGGTGTGCCTACAGCGACGATATCGGGACGCAGATCGGTAATCATCTGTCGCCAATCCGTGCCATGCCGGAGAATGTCAAGCCGCTCTGCGGCGGCTACCACAGCAGATTCCGTGCGCCCAGCCATTGCAACTACATCAACACCGGCACGGCGCAGGGCAAGCGTGTGGCCTTCGCCTGCATAACCAGAGCCAAGAATTAGGGCGCGTAATGGGTTAGGCATTGTCTGTTCGTTCGCTTTCTACCTGATAGAGTTTTAGTTGATAGCGTTTTAGATTGAGTCCTGCGGCTGAGAGATGCTTCTTGCTTGTAGGCGTATACCTTGCTGGCATAGCTGGCATATACATCGAGGTGTGCTTTCAGCATAGTATATATCTTGTATCACTGCTGCTGAACAATTATGATGACTGATGAGATGTGCTGCGTCCAATTTGGTTCCAAGCGTCTTTGGTTCCAAGCGTCATCTTGTATGTAGCATAAACTATCCACCTTTTCTCCATACACATATCAACGGCATCTGATTTCCGCATAAGGAGCGTACTCGTGGAACGCAGAGAGACTTTGGAAAATTTAAGCGTCCTCAACTATCTGAACAACTCCAACAACGGTGCAACAGCAGAAGAGCAAAGCATCTACCGGGCGATCGGTGTCGAGCCAGTTATCAACTGCCGCGGCACCTTCACCATTATTGGTGGGTCAGTAGAGCGTCCGGAAGTACTCGCCGCGTATAAGGAAGCCTCGCGCCATTTTGTGCAGTACGATGAGCTAGCCGAGGGCGTGGGACGGCGGCTGGCTGAAATCACCGGCGCGGAGTGGGGCATGATTCCTGATGGCTGCGCGGCGGGCATAAAACATGTTACTGCCGCCTGTGTAACCGGCGGCAATCCCGAAAAGCTGATCCGCATCCCCGATCTGACGGGCATGGACAAAACGCAGGTGATCATCCCCAGATATTCGCGCAATGCCTATGATCACGCCGTGCGCAACATTGGCGTCGAGATCGTGATGGTTGAAACGCCGGAAGAACTCACTTGTGCCATCAATGCCAAGACGGCGATGATCTATTTGGTGGCAGGGCGTGGATCGGAGAAGGGGCAGCCGCTTTCCTTGGAGACCATCGTCGAGATTGCCAAACCTGCCGGAATCCCCGTGTTGCTCGACGCCGCCGCCGAAGACCTCACCATTCCCTGCATCCATTTGGAACGGGGTGCCGATGTCGTGGCCTACAGTGGTGGCAAAGCCATGTGCGGGCCGCAGGGCGCGGGGCTGCTGCTTGGCAATAAAAAGCTTCTTATGTCGGCATGGCAGGCCAGTTCGCCCCATCATGGGCCGGACCGGGACAACAAAATCAGCCGCGAGGAGATCATGGGCATGCTCGCTGCGGTAGAGGCCTGGGTAGTCCGAGACCATGCCGCAGAATGGCAAACCTGGCTGGCTCGGCTGGATCATATCGCGCAGCGGGTGTTGCAGATCCCAGGCGTGAAGACGGACGTGGAGCAACCATCCGGACTTTCCAATCACTCTCCAACGCTCGTGATTAGCTGGGATCCTGCGGCGCTGCACATTACCGGCGAGCAGGTGGCGGAAGATTTTGCTCGCAACAAACCGCGTATTGCAGTGGGCAGCAGTGATGTAGAGAACAAGGCCAGCATTCGGATCACACCCAGCCAAATGCAGCCGGGCAACGAGGAAGTCGTTGCCGAGCGGATTTACCAGATCTTAACGCAAGCTCGTGATCTACAGCCATCTCAACTAGCGGCTGCCGGAGTGGATATCAGCGGTCACTGGGATCTCACTGTCGAATACTTTACCAGCACCAGCCAGCACCAGCTATATCTCCTGCAAGAGGGCAACTGGGTAGAAGGTGCACATCAGAGCGATTTTTCACGTCAAGAGATTGTCGGAACGGTGGAGGGCGATCAGGTCAAACTGCGCAGTCAGGTGAGTTTGCCGGGCGATAGAATCCCCTTTCTGTTTTCGGGCCGAGTTTCAGACGATACCATTTCAGGCACGATTCATCTCGGTGAGTATTTGACTGCCCGATTCAGTGCAAAGCGCGCTGCCTATCAGAGATTGCGTAAATCCATTTCGATTCCAGGAGGACCGCCACTAGCCACCTAGGCTGGTATAGATAAAAGTTGAGAAACTGCACAGGTAAGGGAGATACCTCTTATGGATTGGGAAATCAAGAAGCGTGGCCGTGTGACCTATTATCGCAAAAAGAGCAATCACGTATTTTCTGACCTTGTCGTGGAAGAGTTGGACAACGGCGACCTCAAGATCCGCTTTGTCGGCATGACCGGCGCTATTGCCGCTAGCAGGGAGTTGGGTCTAGATGAGATCGCCAAGATGAATCCAGAAAAGGAGATTCCACGCATCTTCGATACCTGGGAAATGTATCTGCGCGAAGCAGGCATCTGCCAGTCGCTGGCCGAGGTGGACTTTCTCGAAGTGCACTCCTTCGGTGCCGCGCCCAAAGCGCCTAACGCACTGGTCGACCCCGAAGGGTACGCTGCCGAAAAGAGCCGTGTTCGCAGGGAATACGCCGAGGCCTATGCCAACTACTGGAAAGAGAAGATGCCGGACAATGGCCTGCCCGTGCGTTTTACGGTCTATCTGGAAGAGCTACCCGACAAGGATGCTAGCTACGAGTTTGGTGCCGTCGCTCTTTTGCAGAAGGCCAAATAGATAGGCAAACAGAAGATAGTAAAGCGGCATCGTGGCAAGACGGTGCCGCTTTACTGTTCTGAGGCAGCAGGGCCAAGTAGCGTCTGCTAGCGCTGAATGATCGGCAAGACCACGCGAGAAGGGTGTTCGCCATCGTGGTAGAGGGTCTGCTGGGCAAGCTCGACACGCCGTTCCAGCCCCAGAGGTCCGCCTGTGTTTGGGTTCACGTCAAAGCGTGGAAAGTTGCTGCTGCTGATGTCCAGCCGGATGCAATGTCCGGTCTTAAAGACGCTGCTCGTGGGATAGAGCTGGAATGTGAATTCATAGATCTGCCCTGGCACCAACAGTTCCGGTTGCTCCCAACTATTGCGATAGCGGGCACGCAAAATGGAGTCGGATACGTTGATCGCCACACCTGCGGGGTAGTCTGCATTCGGCGGGTGGACATCAATGAGTTTGGCAGTAAAGTCTGTGTCCAGGGCGGACGATGAGGCGAAAAGATGGACCGTGAGCGGCCCGGTCACCTCCACATCGCGATCCAGGGGCGCGGTCTGGAAGGTGAGGACATCGCTACGGGCATTCAGAGGCAGGCTGTCGCGACAGCCGTAGAAATCCGGGCGGCCGCGCTGGTCGAAGGCACCGGGTTGCATGATGGGGTCTGCTGCCGAGATGCCGCCGCCAATCGTAGGGACAGGCATGCGCGGGTCGAAGGTGTACCTGCTTGGTTCGGTGGAACTCGTGGGCGCGGAGGCAGAGAGCGTACCGTCTGCGTGCAGGTAGTAGGGCGTGAACTGGGTATCCGGCAGAGGAAAGTCTGTCTCATCACGCCAGTTACCGCCTAGGTCGAGCCGTCCTTCATAGGTGCGCCGCCCACTGCCGCAGCCCATGACAAAAATCCTGACGGGCGTCCAGCCGGCCACTTCGGTTCGCATGCCTTTGAGGAAATGATCGAACCAGGCCAGACGCAGATCGTTGTAGTTTATCAGTGCTTGGGTGCCGAAGTCCACGTCGCCCGCATAGGTCACCTCCCAACCGCCGTGGGTCCACGGACCCATCAATAGTACCTGGCGCGACTGCTTGCGCTTGCGCATCTCGACGAAGTTTTCGCAGGTGGCCCGCGCATAGGAGTCGTACCAGCCGCCCAAGTAGAGCGTAGGCA
>CAMPHP010000395.1 GCA_946885925.1 uncultured Litorilinea sp. | reverse complement strand
AAATATAGTTAAACGTGCTTAATCTTGATGCCTGGCAAGCATCGCTGGTTTGAAATTACCTTATGACATTATCCGATTATCGTCGCATTACCGATGAATTGTTGTCAGCTTATATCGATGACGAAGTTACAGAAGAAGAGCGTGCGCTGATTGAAGCCGCACTTTTGGCAGATATGGAGATCGCTTGGCGTGTGGAGTCACTACGCCAGACGGTCAACTTGCTCCAAGATCTGCCTGAATTGCCTTTGCCACGCACATTTACGCTCACACTAGACCAAGCGCGCATTGCCCAAAGCGATGGACAGTTTGAGCGTGTAACCGCGGATGTTCCTGCAATGGAGCCAGCGGGAATCGCAGAGCCTGTACCCGCAGTCCGCTCGATGTCCAAGCCTGCTATGCTCAAAAAGAATGGGAGCACTGGTTTCTGGGGACAGTTGGGGCAAGGCTGGCGAGAGTTCTGGCAAGCAGGCAACCCCATCTTGCGCAACGCTGCGGCGGTTAGCTTTGCGCTGATGCTGATGCTGGTAGGGGCTGGGCCTGTTATGACACGCGCCTTGCCCCAGCCAGTGGGGATGACTGCGGAAACCGCCCCAGCCGCTGCGCCAGCAGAATCAGTTGCGCTTGTACCGACTGCATCGCCCATCGCGCCAGAAGCAGATGCAGTTCAAAGCCAGCCTATCGTCGCGGCCAATAAGCAACCGGCAGAGGAGAACGCTCGCATCGCGACATTGGACGCAGCACCAGAGGCTACAGCAGAAACGACAGAAGAAACGACAGAAGAAACAGCGACAGATACAACATCGGCTGGAGAGAATGCACCTGCAAGCGAGGAACCAATAAGTGCAGAACCCGCAGCTGCCGCAGCGGCAAGTGCTGTCACCGAGGCTAGTGCTGCTGCCGGAGCGGCCCCCAGTGGAGAAGAACCACAAGTGGCTGCGGCGGCCGCGCCGCCACCATCCATGCCGCCGGGCGATGCCAATATGCCGTTCGCACGCGGTGGCGGGGGTGGCCCCGAAAGCGGTATGCAAGGCGGAGATGGCATGGGCGGAATAGGTGACCCTGGCGTGGAGATGGCACCCGCCCCTCCCGGATCAGATACAGGCTTGGTCCCACAACAAGTATATGGCTTTGATGCCGAACCAGTGCCTGCGGAGGAAGCTGTGACAGCTAGTGTGACGGCTGCCACACCAGAGGCAGAGGGCGCGCAAGAAGGCGAAGCTCCCGCTTCAGAGGAACCTGCAGATAGGGCGGCTACCTCTGCGGTAGATGCGCCTGCGACAACTGAAGCGGCTGGCGACGCAACGACAAGCACAACTGACGAGTCCGGCGCAAGTGGATCCGGCGCAAGCCAGTCGGGGGCTGCCACACCTGAACCTAGGGCGGAAGCAGTCGCCCTGGCTGCGCCAGAATCAGTCACGAGCAGTACAGGGGTGCAGGATGTGAGTTCTGATGAAACAGTATCTGCGCCGGGCATAGGCATCGACTTGTCCCTCTTGTGGGTAAGCCAGGGTGGCACACTCTTGCTAACAATCGTGTTGGCCTCGCTCTGGTGGCGCAGCCGCACGCCGTCCAAATCGTAATCAACAATAGAGCAATCTGTACCTAGCTTATTATGCCTGAATTACCTGAAGTTGAAACTTATGTGCGCGAACTAGCGCCAGAATTAACGGGCCGCAGCATCACAGCGGCCCGTGTCTTTTGGTCAGGGACCATTGCTGAGCCATCGGCTGACGAGTTCCCGGACCGAATTGCCGGGTTAGGCTTCCAGAGCTTTGATCGCCGCGGCAAGTATATGCTGCTGGGTCTCTCCGATGGCTCGACGCTAATTGTCCATCTACGCATGACAGGCAAGTTGCTGATCCTACCCGACGAGACTGAACCAGCGCTCCATACCCATGTAGTCATGGATCTGGATGATGGGCGTTCGTTGCATTACAACGATCCACGTAAATTTGGGCGCATTTGGCTCGTGCCCGACATTACGCCGGTTCTTGCCAAGCTGGGGCCGGAGCCACTCGCCGAGGACTTTAGCATAGAGGGATTTGCGGCACGCCTGGCAGGACGTACAGCAGCCATCAAAGCCCTACTGCTCGACCAAAGTTTAGTAGCGGGTGTGGGAAATATCTATGCCGATGAAGCACTCTTCCGTGCGCGAATTCATCCGGC
This sequence comes from uncultured Litorilinea sp., assembly GCA_946885925.1. Next base: position 2,414 of record CAMPHP010000395.1, on the reverse strand, counting down.
GCGGGCAGGTGGGAATTTAACACCCGACGAAATCGCCCGTTTACATCATGCAGTACGTGAAGTCTTAACTGCGGGGATTGCTCGCCGCGGCAGCACCTTGGGCGGCAGTAGCTTGCAAAACTATCTGCGTCCTGGTGGGCTTCCTGGTGATTTCCAAGATGAATTTCTCGTCTTTCGCCGCACAGGTCAACCCTGTATCGTCTGTGGCACGCCCATCGAGCGCATTGTCATCGCACAACGCTCCACCCACTTCTGCCCCACTTGCCAGCCGCCTAGAATCCTCAAGTAAATCAACATCTATTACGGTTAGCGCGTCGAATTCTCTGATTTAATTTGCTAGTAAATATGTCTACTTCACCCGCATCGGCAACCCAGCCACCATAAAAAGTACCTCATCCGCCGCCGCGGCAAGCTGTTGGTTGGCGCGCCCCAATGCATCGCGGTAGACTCGCCCCAGCGGATAGGACGGGACAATGCCTAGCCCTACTTCGTTGGAAACAATAATCCAGGTTGCACGACTTTCGGCATAGGCGGCAAGCAACGCATCCACCTCAGCACGCAGGGCATCCTCAGCCGCCGCAACTCCCACCGGCTCTGGCAGCGCCAAAATCACATTGCTTGCCAGCAGCGTCAAACAATCAACCAGCACCACCTCGCACTCACCACCGGCAGCCTCCGCCGCAGCCAAAGCCGAGCCCACCTGTTGGGGGGCTTCGACAGTGCGCCAGTGGGCAGGACGTTGTGCTTTGTGATTGGCAATGCGCGCTGCCATCTCCTCATCCCAGGCTTGCGCGGTTGCTACATAGGTAACGTGCGTCCCTCGCTGCGCCGCCAACTGCTCCGCATAGCTGCTTTTGCCACTGCGCGCCCCACCCAAAATGAAAATTAACGCCTTACTCATACTTATATCCACTCAATTCTGCTGGATACTCGCGCCACGCTGGCTTCTAGTGCCAAGATGGACGCCTCAAAATCTGCCTCTCCAAAAACCTCCAGTGTCAAGATACCACCAAAATTGTGGAGGAGTAATTGGCGCACAACTGCATCTAAGTTCGCGGGTGACGTATGTGAAAGGGCCACATGATCGCGTTCCCCCACCCCATGCAGATGCACCACACGCAGCCGCTCGTGCGCTTGCGCTAGCCAAGGCACAGGGTCAACACCATCTAGCCACAGATGCCCCACATCCACACAACGCCCAACGCCTGCTTGACTCACAGCCGCCTGGACAAAATCAGGCGCATAGCCTTCCAGGTTTTCGACTGCCAGTTGTGTAGGGTCATCCATCCATGCCGCCACTTGCTCTAAGCTGCGTAGGATGCCTGTCAGCCACGCTTCAGGTGACATCCTATGGCTGCGCCGTGCGCGACCATCCAAATGAAGTACATAAATCGGGTCGAGCGGGCGTGTGATTGTAATCAGATCGCGGGCTTGTTGTAATGGCTTCTGCCACGCATGAGGACCACCAACTGGCGCAATGTCACTGAGCAGATGCACGGTATAACCGAAGTCATGGGCGCGCCCGATACAGGCTAGTTCAGCAATGATCTTGTCATCAGGTAGGTTGCTGGGACCATCAGGCAAGTCAAAAAGAACGAGTTGCATATCCTGGACTCGCCCAGCAAGATACGCCGCGTTGCCTACCAATCCATCATCAATGACATAGGAAGTTGTTCCCAACCGCCAAGGCACACCAGCCAACAATTCACCCATCAATCGCTAGCCCCAGGTAGGTTGGGCAACAAAAACCAAGAGCACAACCACTTCACTCACTTCCACCACGAGCCCAAAAACATCCCCTGTCACCCCACCCAGCCGCGCCCGTGCCAGCCGTACCAGGGCGAGCATTGCCAGTAACGCCAGCCCTACAGCCATCAGACCACGCCCTCCGCCAAACAGCAGCAAAAACAGCGGCACGACTGCTGCCATCACAATAACTTCTTGTGTCACCCCCGCAGCAAAGAGTGCGCCCATACCTCCCTGGCGCGCCTGGGGTTGGCGTGCAGCCCACAACAGCAGCCAGCGCGCCCACACCGGAGCAATCAACAAAGCCTCTGGTGAGGCTATCCCTGCGGCTAACACCTTGATCAGCAGCGTCAGGATCAAGCCCAACGCGCCAAAGCTGCCCACGCGCGGGTCACGCATAATCTCCACTCGCCGCTCAGGGCTTACCGTAGCCAGCAGACCATCGCAACAATCCGCCAGCCCATCCAGATGCAGCCCACCTGTCAGCGCCACCCACGCCAGCACCACCAGTGCCCCAGCTAGCGACGGTGCAAAGAAACGTTCAGCAACACTTTGCACGCTCCACAGCAGCAGCCCGATCACCAACCCCACGAACGGGAACCAACGTCCTGCAGGGCCAAGCCCCCCCGCTGGAGCGGTAAAGCTCTGTCTCTTATACACATCTCGAG
>CAMPHP010000394.1 GCA_946885925.1 uncultured Litorilinea sp. | reverse complement strand
GGTGAGGAAGCCATATTCTGTGCCAAGTTCACTACTCAGTTGGGCCACCAAGACAGGCATGGTACGTGCGTCTGGTGTCTGTGTGAGGATCATGGCAAAGAAGAATTCACCCCAGGAAGCCATAAAGCTATAGATTCCCACGGCAATAATGCCCGGAAGCGCGACTGGCAAGATGACTCTGAACATGGCCTGGAACCAGTTGCAACGGTCGACGCGGGCGGCATCTTCTAGATCGCGCGGGATGGTTTGGAAGTAATTTTTGAGGATCCAGACAGAGTAGGGAAGGGTAAAGGTCATATACATCAGGATCAGTCCCCACAACTGGTTTAGCCCGCCGATCCGCCGCAGCACGAGATAGACGGGCAGGATCAGCGCCAGCGCAGGAACCATACGTGTTAGCAGGTAAAGAACGAGCAGGGTGGTTTTGCCGCGGAACTGGCTGCGGGCAAAGGGATAGGCAGAGAGCGCGCCGATGATGATATTGAGGAACGCAACAGAAAAGGCAACGATGATGCTATTACTGAGGGAGATTGGCACATCGCGCACCACACCCCCTACGGTGAGCCGCCGCTCCTCACGCAGATTGTTGATGGTCTCCGGATCCCAGTAAGCTTGATAGTTCATGAGCGTTGGCTCTTGGGGAATCCAGTGGGGCGGGACAGCCATTGCTTCTTCGCGCGTCATGAAACTGCTGATGACGACCCAGGCAAAAGGGCCAACCAGATAGAAGAAGGCGAAAATGGCGGCGAGATAAATGATGATCTGCTTCCACGGCAGCGGTATCTTGTAGATACTGTTGCTGAGACCGCCACGAGATGGTTTGTCAGTGACTGCGCTCATTGCTCGATCTCCCCGCTTTTGTAGAGGATGCGAATGTAGATTAGGCCGATGATGAGCGTAAAGAAGGTGAGGATATAGGCATAGCTGTTGGCAGTGCCAAAGTCCAGCGCGTCAAATGCCTTTTTCCAAGCAGTAAAGGTGACAACACGGGTGGAATCCCCTGGCCCGCCGCCTGTCAGCGTATAGATGAGGTCAAAGACGCGCAACCCTCCCATCGTGGCAAGGATCATGATGATCATGATGGGCTGGGCTAGCCACGGTAATGTAATGTAGCGGAAGCGACTCCACACGCCTGCACGGTCTACGGTCGCCGCTTCGTAAAGATCGCTGGGTATGGCTTGCAGCGCGGCGAGCAGGACGATGGTATTAAAGGGCACGGCATTCCAGACTTGGACAAAGATCAGGGCCGCCATTGCCATGTTCGGGTCAGCACCCACCCAGGATTGGTATTCGTCAATAACGCCGATTTGCATCAAGAGTCCGTTGAGGACGCCAAAGCGGGGATTGAAGATCCATTTCCACATGACACCGGCAATCACGCCTGGGATGGCCCACGGGAGCAGCATGATGCTGCGGAGAACACCACGACCGATAAATTTCTCGTTTAGAAGCAAGGCCAGCAGCACACCCGTCAGGACTTCAAAGATGAGCGCGCCAAAGGTGAAGGTCATCGTCACCTTCATGGACTGCCAGAATTCGGCGTTGCTCAAGACGGAAATATAGTTATCGAGTCCAGTAAATCGAATATTGTTGGGCTGGCGAAGGTTATATTTCTGAAGGCTGATCCAGAAGGAGTAGCCAATGGGAATGGCAGAGATGAGCAGCAGGGCCGCGATCATCGGGCCATTCATGAGATAGGCGCGTACTTCCGGACTTTCGGCCAATCGCATGCGCCACTGTTGCCATGCGTTAAGCTCGCGTCCTCCAGTGGGCGCGGGGAGTGGCTTGACCCCGACGCCACCTGTAGCGCTATAGTTGTTATCAATCATGACAATCTGACCTGTTCCTGAGTGCATGAATAGTCAACACTGACGGGTACACCGACGGGTGTCTGTATGTTGGTACGCAGCACATGTGCTGCGTACCAACATACGGAGCGTTAGACGTAAGTTATGATGATTCGTAGCTGGTACGCAGTTCGCGCCATTTATCAGCCATCGCCTTGGTGGCATCGCTGGGAGCAATCTCTCCTAACATAGCCTTGTGCCATTCGGCCTGCATGAAGTTGTCCCATTCCGAATACCACGCCGCATCAACACCCTTGCGCGGCACAGCCGTTGCCTTTTGTGCTGCGAAGAGTTCCGGGTCTCCCCAGGCGTTTTCTCCTGCGACAATGTCAGGGTCAGTTGCTAGTGACTGGTAGGCGAAGCCTAGGCCAAAGCGTTCATGCCACTGTTTGGCTGTCCAGTATTCACCCGCATTGTTTTTGCCTCCAGCAAAGTATTGGAGACGGAACGCCGCCTCTTGGTCAGCGGCTGTGGCATTCACCGTGTATTGGCGGGTCCACGTAACCGCACCTAGCCCCGCACCCTCGAAGCCTGGCATGAGCATGGCCTTATAGACCTTTTCGCCAGCGACAGCTTGTGCAGTCTGTTCGGGGTCATTCAAGGCGCGGAGGTCATAGCGGTTGGCACTCTGGAAGACAGAGCCACCGGTTCGGAAGATTTCCATGACATCTTCGTCGGTCATTTCGAGGTTGGCGCGCGCCATAATCTCTAGATCGTTGATTGCCGTCACTGTCCAGGCAATGATCTCTTCCACGACTGAGCCTGGTTGGTCACAGACGGGCTCCCAATTGTCGTCTACCCATTCACCCTCACTGCCATAGACGAGCGAGTACATTGGTTCCTTAAAGTTGCTTTCTTGATAGAGCCACATACCAAGTGGGTAGTCGGAAATACCTTGGCTTTTGATTTCAACACACATATCTGCTAGTTCAGCCAAGGTCGCAGGGGGCGCGTCGAAGCCGGCCTGTTCGAGCAGGACGCTGTTATACATGAGGGTATGGAAGTCCGTGTAGTAGGGCAAACCAAAGAGATCGCCTTCACTGCCCATTGCGGCGAGATTACCCGGATACATATCCTCTACAAGTTCCTGAACACCCTCTTCCTCGCCCACGGGACGAATGAAACCTGCTGAGGCAAAGCCTGCTCTGTCGTCGTCGCGGGTGACGATTACATCACATTGTTCCCCAGCTGCCAGGAGAGTGATCTGTTGCTTGTAATCAGAAAGCATGCGGTACGAAGCATCAATATCGGGGTTTTCTTTCATGAATTCTTGGATCACGGGATCGTACCACTCGACCTGGTTCCAGCCGGTGAAGATCAATTGCGGCTTGGCAGCATCGGGAGCTGCAGCAGATTCGCTTTGGGTGGAGGTGGTAGTTGGAGCGCTGGCAGGAGCACAGGCGGTGAGTAGACCGATGCTGGATGCAACAGCGGATAAGCGCAGAAACTCGCGCCGAGTCACTTTGTGCGTGCGACGAGACACTTTCTCAACTCCTTTCGTGGGGACGAATGTAGCTAGTGCAGAGGGATAACGGGTTCTATGGTTGCGATCACATATAGACCACCCCCTTTACCTTAGAGTTCGTGGCCTGGGGAAATGATTGAGGACCCAGAACTTGCCGATAGCGAGCACCGGCAGATGGAATACACAGATAATAATTGAGTTGTTAGCGGCAGCAATGCCGGATCAGAGAAGAACTGTTGTTGCGGATGTAGGCTGCTTGAGCACGATACAGGAGAGATTGCAGCCCTTGGTGTATGCCAATCTACGACTGGCCTGACCATCAACAGCGCCAAAGGAATCGTCTGGTCACAAATTTAACAGACTTTACAAGGAGCGTCAACTGCGTTTTTAGGAGGGCCAGGTCTTAAAATAGTGCCAGAGAGAATCCTTCCGGATCAAGCTAGTTGCAATTGCAATCACTATCTTGCCCGGAAGGATTCTCGTTTTGTTGGTTCAAAGCTGGCAAGTTTATTCCTGGGCCGTGCGTTTGCGACGGGCGGCGTAGCTGGAAAGCGCGCCAAGCACCCCGACCGTGCTTGCTATGACCAGACTGATGGCGAGTGGATCGCTCGCTACGCCGGTCGTCGGCATTGTGGTCGGGGCGGGTGCGGCTTCTTCGGCAGGTGCTTCTTCGACGGGTGCGGCGGTTGGAGCAGCCTCTTCGGCAGGCGCTTCTTCGGCGGGCGCAGTGGTTGGGGCGGCTTCGGCAGGTGCAGCCTCATCAGCAGGTGCGGCTTCTTCGGCGGGTGTAGGTGTAGCAAGTTGAGCGAAGGCAGCCTCTTCTTGGGCGAACAGGATGCTTGTAAGTGCAAGGTTCATGACAACAATGATGAAAATACGCACGAAGATCCGACGTTTCAACATGGTTTTTTCCTTTCTCTGCGATTGTTCTGGTATTGGATCGGTTTGACTGGATAGGAACCGTACGGAACGATCTCGTTGAGAGCAGGATCATGAGGGGTGACCCACCGATTACCGCATAGCTTACACCCACGAGCGCAAAATTGAAAGTGGGAAAATTGCCCCTCCAGGGAGGACGAGTGCCGACGAGCGCATAATCCGAAGATTATGCTGCCTTTCAGTGCTTGTTTTGCAACTTAAAAATACGCGAATGATCTATTTACAGACCATTGACAATCGATGAAAATGCTATAGAGTAAGGACATCCCGCGTGTCTCTGAATAGCTGCCTCTCCCTCCCATACCGGCAGTTTGGACTCCATTTCATAC
>CAMPHP010000393.1 GCA_946885925.1 uncultured Litorilinea sp. | reverse complement strand
TGTGACTACTTCTGTCGCCACAACTTCCGTGCTTGTCGGTGCGCTAGTCTCCGTCGCACCAGGAGTTGTGGTGGGCAGTAAAGCAATTGCAGGAACTTCAGTACCGGCTGTACCTGTGGCGGTAGGTTCAAGCAGAGTCGCTGAAGGTGAACTCGTTCTTGTGACTTGAACGGGTGTTGGTGTTACCGTAGGGAGCAGACTATCGTCCGTGCTCGCCGTTGCGGTTGGAGACGCGGCCTCGGCACTTATGGTCTCCGAAACGAGCGCGGTTGTAGCCAGAGTGGGTGACTCCGCAGGAGAAATTTCTGTCACACTCCCAGTCACAGTCTCAGTCGCGGTCTCACTAGGCACAACAGCTATTGACTCATCTGGCGCTGTCGTGTAGGTGACAAGTACTGTTGCTGTCGGGCGTATGAGAGACGGCAAAACGCGGATACTCTGGACAATAAAGACGATTAAAAATCCAACTATCAAAAGTAGGAAAAAAGCATATTTACCAAAATCATACCGCCAAATCGAGCGCGGTGGTCGCCGACGCGCCATGCGTTATTCCCCACTTTTGCTTTGGCTAGAGGAGGGTGAAATCGTCGCCTTCTCTGCAATTTGTTCGTCTTGATCCGCTCTAGCGGAGGGCATGGCCGCACCTTGGGCTTGAGTTTGTGGTGCTCGCCGAGGCATCATCCCCTTGGGGAGAAGTCCTGCCCAGTCAATAACCCACTCCATGACAAGACCTACGACAATACCAGCAAAAAGTCCCAAGATAAATTGGCTCATCATCTACTCCGCTGTTGTTGACAACCATAGACACGCTATCTGCCGACATTATACCAGATAGAGGCATCAACTTCCGATGTGACCCGTTTAGGGTAAGTTGTATGCGTCCGGGCTTAAGCTGGCTCCATAATTGAGGCAGCGGTTGGCTCGTGTTGGCGCGGATCGGCAACAGTCCAATACAGAAGAAATAGCGCTACCAGCCCAACAATCGCACTCGCACCAAAGAGCCACCCATAGCCAAATCCAGCAATCCACCCACCAAGCATGGGAGCAATTGCATTAGCAATGCCAACTGCCGTATTTGCAATCCCCACAAAGGTCGGACGCCGCGCAGGCTCAGAAAATTCCATAGCAATAAGCGTGCCAGAAACAAGATTGACGCCAATGGCAAAGCCGATCAAAGCAAAGACTGCATACATACCCACTGGTGTAGCGGTCAGCCATGCGATAACAAAAGCCACAATTTGGCTGATTCCACCGAGCATGAGCGGCATCTTGTGTCCATAACGATCGGCAAGCAGGCCTGATGCCAAATTTCCGATAGTCTGCCCTAGTAACAAAATCGACGTATAGATACCTACCACACCATCTGGCACAGCCCAGCGTTCGACACTCACAACTGTAATAAACCCCGTTCCCATCGTACCCACGACCAACAACATGCGAGCAAACAGATAGGATCGAAAATTCTTGTCTTGGCGCACAATCGCCCTCATGCGCGACCACATCGGCACGCTTGCATGGGGATGTGCCTCGACAGCCTGCAAGGGTTCTCTCACCATTGCCAAGAAAGCCCAGCTAAGGGTGATTGCTGCTGCGGCAATCGTGAAAAGCGCGACAAAATTGTAAGGATATTGATACCCTTGTAGAATCCAACTGCTCAAACCTGCCCCAGTAGTAGCCGCTGCTGTGCCGGAAAAGGTCGTAAGGCCAAACATCAACCCGCGCTTTCGCACAGGAAAGCACCTGGCAAACAGATCCTGCCATGCCGGGCCAATTACACCGGCACCCAAACCATGCCACGCATAGCTGATAACAAACAGCAACAAAGCGACGGAGGGATAGTCCAATGCCAACAGTGCTGCTATGGGCCAAAGCCAAACGGGAAGCCGCTCGGTAAAAAATCCCAAATTGATCACAACCGGTTTCTTGCGATCAAGTCGTTCAATCTTTCCAGCCGTAAACAGTTGTGGAATAAACCAAGCCGACTGGGCAATCATGGCAACCAGGCCAATAACAAAAGGATTTAGTGTGATCTTGCTCACAAAGAGCGGAACGATCGTACTAGACGAGGCGAATGCAATGCCAAAGAAGAACGCAAACCCATCTAACAAATTGGCAGTAAAATTCCAACGATAGTTTCGTTCCGCGTCTGCTTCAACTTCTTCCTCACTGCGCCTCGCAACTGGCTGATCGAGCAACAGCAATTTATCCCAGAAATATCGTCGTAAAAACATACATTCACGCACACCTAAAATCAAATGCAGCAAATAAGCCTTACTTGCCAATGGGTCTTGACCTTCCACTGGCTCCAAGGCATAATGGACCTGCTAATCGCTAACAGGTCTGGTTAAATGATCTGTGTAATCTCTTCCGCAACGAGCATTGCGGGCGCTGTTGCGTTTGGGCTATCCTGCTCTGTGACAAGGATGGAACAAACCACTACTCGTATTCTACTACAGGGATGAACCAACAACCACTTCCATTACTGCAAAGCCTGCCCCATGGTGGATTGACTGTACCACCTGAAGTCCAAGATCGGTTGGCGATTGATGCCACAACGATCTACAACGAATGTGATCTTTGGGTGGATGACCTATTCGATTTCTCCCATCCGGACCTAGCAACGATTAGCCATCAAAGTAGCAACTGTGGCACGCTGGCGACTGTGACAATGCCGGTCGCCCGTGTACTTGTGGATGCAAATCGCCCACCAAACGATGCTGATAACCCAGACGGCTCCATCAAGAGCTTGACCAGCTATGGTGAACCTATCTATACGACGCCACGCACACCAGTTGAGCGCCAACAACTCCTGGAGCGCTACTGGCAGCCTTTTCATACTGAACTCGATGCGGCAATCAATACCCATGCGCGGCATACGCTCCTCTTCCTGGATTGTCACAATATGGCCCAGCATGGACCATCGGCCTATCACGATCCCGGCGCTCAACGCCCCTTGATCTGCATTGCCAATCTGGGTGATGCTCGTGGCGAGCCAAAATCCCGTAATCCGGAGGTCACTTGTCCTGGCTGGTTGCTGCGCGCAGCGGGTGAACTCGCAGAAATGCTCTTTGCAGACCTCCCTCTCTTGCAACCAGACGCAATACCGGCTCCCATCGTTGCTCTAAACAAACCATTCGCCGGTGGCTATATCTTGCGTGAAAAGAGCCGCTTACTCGCACAAGTGAGCAACAGACCCATTCCAGCAATGATGATCGAAGTGAACCGCGGCTTGTTCGTTGGACAGCAGACGGCGCGTACTGCAATTGCTCCACCCAACCTTCCACGGATTGCTGCCATTCGCGCCCGCCTCTACCAGTGGGTGCTAGGTGTTTTGGAGCTACTATAACGATGCCTGCTATTCCTTCCCACGCCGATCTGACAGCTCTCATGTCCACTGCACAACGGATTGTTGTCGACGCTAGCCAAATTCTCTTACAGGCTTTTGGCACAGTTTCCGCATCACGAAAGGCGGATGGCACCCTTGTCACCCAAGCTGATCACGCTGTTGATGATTTCCTTACAAGACAGCTCAAGGATGCCTTTCCCGATCACGCTGTATTGAGTGAAGAACGCAATACAATATATGAGCCCGAGTACGATTTTACATGGGTAATTGACCCACTGGATGGAACCACAAACTTTGCTCGAGGGTTGTCTATTTGGGGTATAAGTGTTGCTTTGTTCTACTTGGGCTCACCAGTTCTTGGTTTATTGAGCTTTCCATCGCTACACGAAAATTACACAGCAACGATCAACCAAGGTGCCTATCTTAATGACCGCATTCTTACCACGGCCACAGATGAAACTATTGACGACCAGCACTTTTTAATGATGTGCACACGCGCACCTCGCCGCTATCGAATTGATGCACCGCTCAAACCGCGCATGCTTGGCAGTGCTACCTACCACCTCGTTAGTGTTGCCAATGGCAGTGCCGTTGCAGCCATTGAGGCAACGCCCAAATTATGGGATATTGCCGCCGTGCTGCTGATCCTGACCGAAGCGGGTGGATGCTACCACTCACTTGACAAGCAAACATCGATTTTTCCACTTGACCCTATGGTAGCAGACTACGAGCGCACCTCGTACCCCCTGCTAGCGGCAGCCAATCAAACCATCCTAGAGGATCTACTACCTCACATAGAACGGAAGCCCTAGTGACTACACGAATCCAACCAGGAGATACACTTATATACCGTACAAGCGAAACCTCCGAGAGAGTAGTTGGTTTCGTTGATGCCAATGGCATTATCTATAAGCTGCGCTGGGATGAAGGTATTCGTGTCGGGCGGATTGGGCCGGATCGAAAAGTCTTTCGGGATACCCGATACGACGAGCGCGAATTAGGCTCGTTTACCGAAAACGGACGTATTCACAGCCACGGACTCTTTGAAGGTGGTGAACTAGGTTGGGTTGATCCCGACGGCGTAGTTGTTCAAGGAGGGCTCATTCTAGGCGAGGAGGAAGTAGGCCGCGTAGATGGCGATGCCCAAGCAGCAGCAGGAGCTGCGCTGCTCTTACTATTTCTCGTGGACGAACAAGAAGAATCTCATCAAAGTGACCGCTAAAAAGTAGCTATTGAAAAGTATTCGTT
>CAMPHP010000392.1 GCA_946885925.1 uncultured Litorilinea sp. | reverse complement strand
GCGAAATGGTCGCCATCATGGGGCCATCGGGTTGTGGCAAAACGACCCTGCTTAACTGTCTCTCGGGTCTAGACGAGTTTGACGAGGGAGAAGTCTTTATTGAAGGCACAAACCTGCGCCAAATGGGCGACCGTCGCCGCACTGCCTATCGAGCGGAACGCATGGGTTTTGTCTTTCAAACCTACAATCTCCTACCCGTAATCACAGCCGTCGAGAATGTAGAACTCCCTTTGCTTGTTAGCGGTGTTAAGCCTGCCGATGCACGCCAACGGGCCCTTGCAGCATTGGAGCAGGTCGGGCTCGACAACCGCGCCCATCACCGCCCTGCCGAGCTTTCCGGCGGGCAACGCCAGCGCGTAACCATTGCCCGTTCCCTGGTCAACAACCCTGCCATCGTCTGGGCAGATGAACCCACGGGCAACCTGGATAGCAAGTCTGCCCAGGACATCATTGACCTCATGCGCCAGCTCAATCAAAGCCAGCAACAGACCTTTGTCATCGTCACCCACGATCTCGCCATTGGTGAACAATGTGACCGTATTGTGCGTATGCAGGATGGGCAGATTGTGGAAGACAGTGCACCCACAGGGATGCAGGGGGCATAGGATGACGCAGCAGATTGCCACCAACATCATGATCGGCCTGCTCATCGCGGTGGGCCTGATCCTGCTTTATCTACTCTTTGTCGCGCTACGCAACCCTGTCTTAATCAAGATTGGTCTACGCAACATTCCCCGCCGCCCGGCCCAATCTGTGCTAATTGTCGTTGGTCTCACCCTCAGCACTGTGATCATTCTCAGTTCGCTTGCCACCGGCGACACGCTGACCTATTCTGTGCGTAGCAGTGCCATTCAAGCCTATGGGCGCATTGATGAGATCATCGCGCCGCCGCTTATCTCAGCGCTGGCAACGCTGGGCGATAATGAGGGTGATTTGGAAGCCGCGGCCGCCGAGAACGAACAAGTGGCGGAATTGACGCGCCTCACCGAAGGCGGATTGACCACCCTGCTCACTGTTCTCGAAGGAGGTTTACCCGGAATCACCACGCAACGCCTGGATGTGCTAAAAGCAGAAGCAGCGGACGAACCCCTGATTGATGCCGTTGCTGGCTCAATTATCTTCCCCACCATCATCCGCAACTCCACAACGGGTCAAGGCGAACCCTTTGGCTTTATTTTTGCTGTTGACAACGACTATGACCAGTTGTTTGGCTTAACCTCCATTGATGGTGAACCTGTGGAGATGGAGGCACTGCAAACTGGCGTAGGCAATGTCTTCGCCCAAGCCAACAATCTCTTCAGCCTGATTGGAGAAGCCGGCTCTTCCTTAGGGCTAGATATCAACGTCTCGGATGTAGCATTAGCAACCGCGGCTGTGGGTGCAGTGCTGACTGGCGGCACAGGTGAGGAAGGCGTTGATCTGGCGAATATCACCATTGACCTGGCGACGCTGCAAGGGTTAGGCATCGACACCACACTGTTGGAAGAGCAAGGCATTACCGAAATTAGCATGGAAAGCCTCGGTATCACCCCAGACCTCCTCTCCAACATCGGTGTTCCGACCACGACAGTCACGCTGGATTCCGTTGGCATAGACACAAGTGCCGTGCAAACCACGACCAACCAGATCATGGCGGCGCTTAATCTCAACACCCTAGGCAGAGAACTGGACAACGTGTTGGCCCAAGCAGGGCTGCAATTGCGCCAGGGGGATGTCTATTTGAGCCGCATGGGGGCACAACAGTTGGACGCGCGAGTGGGCGACGTGCTCGAAGTCTATATCGGCCCGCTGCCTCTCCCCTTCCGTGTCAAGGCCATTGTTGACCAGGCAGGCCCGTTAAGCGCAGTGGCTCCGGTGGTCATGCTGCGCTTGGATGAAACGCAGAAGATGCTCTTTATGAACGATCGGGTCAACAATATTCTTGTCTCCAACCAGGGCGATGAGATTGAGGGCATTGACCAAACCGACGCAGTCAGTGATCGGCTGCGTGTGCTTGCCCTCGACCCGATCTTGGTCGAGCGCGTGGCGGAAATCTTGCGCCGCCCTGCCGTGCGCGGGATCCTAGAGGAGAATGTAGACAGCTTTGCCCGCCGCTTTAATCAAGAATATGATGGGCCAGAGTTTCTCCGTCCCATGATCGAAAACTTTGCAGGGTTTGCCAGCAACCAACGCATGGCTGAAGAATTAGTGGCAGAGTTGGATCAGCCCACAACCACCGACAGATTGCGCGAACTTCTCTCGGATATGAACTTACGCACCTGGCTCAACGACCAGGAATTGGCTCCATCTGACAAAGCCGACCTAGATGCTGCCATGAGCGAACTCAACCAATTTGATTTGCTTGACCCGTTGAGCAAGCAAACAGTGGTCAGTGTAGCTGAGGTGGGGGGTGTGGTCTTTAGCACCATCTTTTCTATCTTTGGCATTCTCTCCATCGTGGCTGGCGTGCTGCTCATCTTCCTGATCTTTGTCATGATGGCTGCTGAACGCCGCAGCGAAATGGGCATGGCACGCGCTATCGGTGTCCAGCGTACCCATGTGGTACAGATGTTTGTCACCGAAGGGGTCATCTATGATCTGCTGGCGGCTGCGCTAGGTGTCGTGCTGGGGCTTGCTATCTCTTACGGGATGGTAGGCTTTATCGGCAATCTCTTTAACAGCGCCGCCGAACAACTCACGGGTCAAAGTGGCATCTTCCAGATGCGCTTCCGTGCTGCACCCACCTCGATTGTCATTGCCTATTGTCTGGGCGTGCTCTTTACCTTTATCGTGGTCACCTTGTCTTCATGGCGAGTCAGCCGTCTCAACATCGTCGCCGCCATCCGTGACCTTGATGAACCACCTGGCCCAGGGCGTAGCTCCCGCTGGGGGCGCATCGCGCGGCTGCTCTTTGGCCCCTTATTGGTAGTTTTGGGGGGAGTCCTGCTCTACTATGGCTTCGGTCAAAGCCTAGGACTCATCCAAGCTGCCGCATCGCTCCTCATCGCCGGACTGGCCTTCTTCCTGGGCTGGGTACTGGAGCAACGGGAAGTGCGCGGCGAACTCGTGCAACGCGTAGTCTATACCCTGATTGGTGTCGGGCTGCTACTGACTTGGGGCGTGCCTTGGGCGCGCTGGGTTACTCTCGAAAGTGGTGCGAATGCAGTTAGCGACATCTGGTTCTTGCTTAACTTTGCCCTGGGCGCTCCCTTGTTGATCTTGGGCGCAATCCTTGTGATCATGTTCAACGCAGAGAGCTTGGCCTGGGGCGTTAGCCGGCTCTTGGGAGGTCTCGGTTTTCTGACACCCGTCTTGCGAACAGCCATCGCCTATCCACTCAGTTCGCGCTTCCGTACCGGCATGGCGATGCTGCTCTTTGCCATGATCATCACGACCGTCACGCTGATGACTGTCGTGATCCAAGCCTACCAAACCTTGGTCGCGCCCGATTCGGAACGCTATGCTGGCTTTGAAATTGGCGTCTCTAGCGGCATTCTGAGCTTTTTTGACCCGCTAGAAGATCTTGAGGCTGAACTCCCGACCAAGCCAGATTTCCCCATCGAAGATGTAGCTACCGTGGGCAGCGTTGCCTCTCTACAGGTCAACGCGCGCCAGCTTGAGCCTGTGATAGCCGCCGACGACATAGATCGCCCCACGGACCTCACCGGCGTCAATGAGGGCTACCTGACCCAAGCACAGCAGATCTACAGCTTTAGCCGCCGTGCGGCGGGCTTTGACTCCGACGCTGACGTGTGGGAAGCCTTGCGTACGCGCGATGATGTAGCAGTGGTCACCACGGACATGTTGATTTCTATGCAGGATCGCCCTGAGGTGACAAGACCGGGAACTCCCCCCACTGATACCGTCAGAACGCGGCCCGAAGACGACTTTGACCGTTTCTTTGCGCCTCTCGTGATCGGTATCTCAGAGACTGAGATGAGCAGTAGCGGTGCCTTGCCAGAGATCCGCATCTCGGTGCGTAGCGGCGAAGGCATGACCCAGACCCTACAAATCATCGGCGTAATTGAACAGGAATCCACGCTGGCAGGGGAGGGTACCTGGGTTAGCCAGGATACTCTCAACCGCATCGCGGGCGAACCCGTAGTTCCCAATAACTTCTATATCAGGGTAGCCGAAGGGGCTGATGTCCATACAGTCGCCCAAGCTACCGAGCGTGCCTTCCTCAACAATGCAGTCAACGCCACTGTCTTGGCCGAAAGCTTTGCCCAAACCCAAGCTTTGACCCGCGGCATTCTCCAACTCTTCCAGGGCTTCTTGGCGCTGGGATTGCTCGTCGGCATTGCTGCGTTGGGGGTGATTAGCACCCGTACAGTGGTAGAGCGCCGCCAACAAGTAGGCATGTTGCGCGCCATTGGCTTCCAACCTTTTATGGTTGCCGCCACCTTCTTGATGGAATCCAGCTTTATTGCCCTCACAGGGATTATCGTAGGGGCAACGGTCGGTGTCTTACTAGGAGAAACGTTGATTGGCTCTACCGTCGCAACAATAGACGTTGGTGGGGCCTTCAGCATACCCTGGGGACAGATCGGGATCATCGTCCTGATCGCCTATGGTGCATCCCTGCTCACTACCATCCTGCCCGCGCTCCAAGCTTCCCGCA
>CAMPHP010000391.1 GCA_946885925.1 uncultured Litorilinea sp. | reverse complement strand
AGCCTATCTGATTCCTTTTACCCATACATTTCAAATCAAACCTACATTTCAAAGCGATAAATAACATCCATGACCATTCATTTTGGTACCGACGGCTGGCGTGCAGTAATTAGCGATGAGTTTACTTTTGAGAATGTACGACGAGTGGCACAGGCAATTGCAGAAAAGACGTTGGCCGATGTGCCCGTTTCCCAGCGTAGCGTGCCGCCCTGGATGGTGGTCGGCTTTGATACGCGCTTTCTCAGCGATCGTTATGCTATTGCTGTGGCGGAGGTATTCGCTGCGAATGGCATACGGGTTTGGCTGGCCCAGGCCGACGCACCCACACCCATGATTAGCCACGCCATTGTGGATAAACAGGCGAATGGTGGGGTGATGATTACGGCCAGCCACAACCCCCCTCGCTACAATGGCATTAAATTAAAGGCGGCTTATGGGGGTTCGGCCAGTGCTGCTGTCGCCAAAGCAGTTGAGGCGCGTATCCAGACCAACCTAACTGCTCGTTCCCTGCCCAAACAAATGGAGCTAAATGCTGCCATTGATGCCGGACTCGTAACCCGTTTTGAGCCTCTGCCCGCGTATGAAGCCCACTTGCGCAAGCTTGTGGATTTCGAGCGGATTCGTACCGCCCAACTCCATGTTGCAGTAGACGCCATGTATGGCACTGGACGCATCTATCTGCGCCGCCTGCTCGAGGATGCAGGATGCAGCGTGACCGAATTGCGTCATGAGATGAATCCTGGGTTTAACGGAATCCATCCAGAGCCAATTGCACGCCACCTCCAACCCTTAATTGACTTGATGCTTGAAGGCGAGCACCAAATTGGTCTTGCCACAGATGGGGATGCTGATCGTATCGGGGCTGTTGATCCTACGGGACGATTTATCGACCCTCATTGCATTATGGCGCTGTTGCTTGATTACTTGGTGAATGATCGCCATCTCTCTGGGAGTGTGGTCAAGACGGTCAGCACGACGCAAATGCTCAACCGGTTGGCTGAACGGTATGGGCTAAAGATCCATGAAACGCCTGTCGGCTTTAACTATATCTCCGACTTGATGCTGCATGAACCTGTCTTGTTGGGGGGTGAAGAGAGTGGCGGGATCAGCATATTAGGCCACATTCCAGAGGGTGATGGGATTTTGATGGGACTGCTGTTGGTCGAGATGGTGGCGGCACGTGGCAAGACGCTGGTGCAACTCTTGTCCGAGCTCATGGCCGCACCTGATGTCGGCACGTTTTGCTATGCCCGCTTAGATCGCCCTGTGCGGCCCTTTAAAAAGGCCGAGCTGGTTGCGGATCTGATTGCACGCGCGCCAAAGCAACTGGCTGATGTGCAAATTGCCCGTATCAGCAGCCAGGATGGTGTCAAATACATTCTCAGCGACAATAGCTGGCTTTTGATTCGCCCGAGCGGTACTGAGCCTGTGCTGCGCATCTATGCCGAAAGCCACAGCGATGATCAGGTGCAGCGCCTTCTGGGTGAAGGCGCACAGATGGCCGAGGATCTGCTGGGGACACGTCAATTTGCTGCGAGCGCGTAAACAAAGGCTGAAGCACTCCGGCAAGCAGGAAAGCCCCAACGAGTGGATCTGCTCTAGGCTATCGCTTATCAAATAATGAAGTTGCGGCACAAACCGGCTGCTCGTGCCCTTCCTTGGAACCAGGAACCCTCTGCGTGGCTCCGAGGGGGGGCACCAATTGCCTCACACATTTTGAACTACCATTTTGAACTAAAAGAGCAGTTGCAGTACGCTCATCGCTATTGCCAATAGCACCATGAATCCCAACAGCAATACGATGGCTCCAGGTAGGGCTACGGAGAGGAGTGCGCGCCCCCAATCTAGTCCTGTCACTGCACGCACGCTGGCTATATAGACTACTAGCATCCATATCACTGCCACCAACTGCGCTAAGAAGCCGAGAAAGGGAATGGGTCCCAGCCCAGTGAGCACCATCGGCACTGCTGCATAGCTTGTGAGGGCGAAGAAGTGTTGCAGCGTAGTTGGTGCCCCCCATGCCTTTGCTGTCACAAGAACTGCTGTGCCGTAGACCAACCACCAGGTAAGCCAGCGCAAAGGCCAGTTAATCCATTCACCGAGACTTGACAAGATTGCTGCGAGCCAGCCTGGGAACACGGCAGGAGGTAACCCGGCCAACCTCTGCCAGGTTTGGCCCAACATCGCCAGTGGCCCTCCTGCCTCGCTCAACTCTTGGGCTGCTTGGGCAAGCCGTGCTAAGGGTAATACTGTACCCATGCGGACCGCAATGACCGAATTCACCAGGAAGGGGAGAAAGCCTGCGACCAGGGCGGCAGCGACAACCAGCCCTAGCCCTTGGCGCATGCTAATCGCCCAAACCGAGGTGCGGGCATTTGGCCCTGAATCAAACTGAAGTTGGATAGCTTGTTGGATTTGGTCGAGTGTGGGCAGCCACTCTGACCACCACGCCCGGCGCTGCGGCTCGATGGTACCATCGGCGCGCAAAAAGCTACTGTTGTTCATACCCCGCCTCCGATCGCCAGCAGAAAAGCGGAAAAGGCACCGACAAAAAAGCTAATGAGTACCAACACGGCAGGTGCTGCGAGGACTGCTAGCGCCGAACGCTGCCAGGAGAGATCGTGAGTAACCTCAACGGCGCGGTAGGCAATTAAGAGCGCCCAGGTGCCGAGCAGTAGCCCGCTCACCGAAACAAAGGGGATAACCGTCAGCACTCCCAGAATTTGAGGCGCAACTGCCAGGGCTGTCGTTCCGAGTGTTTGTACCACCCTGCCGCGTCCTCCCAACAGGCGAGCTGCACCGTGGATGACCAGCGCTAGAACGAACCATTGTACTACTAAACGGATTGGCTCTAGCAAGGCGAAGAAGAAGCGGGCTGCTCCCCCTTGATAGCCGATCAATCCAGCAACCCACTTCCAAATCTGCTGAAACGTTGCTTCAACTTGTGCCGGATCGGTTGCACCCAGTTGTGCGGCGAGTTGCTGGACGCTAAGTAGTAGTGCCTCGCGCACGGCATCTGCCGGGGGCAGGCTGGCTGTCAATAGCAGCCCTCCCACGAGATGTGCGCCCCCCAGCAATACTCCGACACAGGTGACTAGAAAGAGCCCCTCGACCCAGGGATTATCATCCTCTGCCAAGGTTAAGAACGGCTCAGCTTCCAGCACCAGTGCCTTACCCACCAGTTCGGGATAGGTCTTTGGCTGTAGCATGGTGCATATCCAAATCTACTAGATGATGTGCGGCAGTATAGACCGGAACCGTGTCCGGTAGCCTCTATCATAGCACAGCGTTTCTAGCCCCTGCAATGGTTCAGTGTAATGGTTCAATGTGTGCATTACCCTTGTCCATTTGACTCTGACCCCAAATGCCCTTACCATTTTCGCTGACCCCAGTTTGGGTTGAGGTTTTGTTGTGGAGGGCCTGGCGAATCGCCAGTGCAGGATAGTAGTTTGGCTTGGTTTATGCTATTCATGATGCCATTTGTCAACGTGTGCAAGGCCAATTCTACAACGCTCTTTGTTTAATCTCTTTGTTTAATGAAGTTTACCAATCCGATTTCACTAAGAAGGACTGTGTCACCATGCGACTGATTCCACGTAAACTCTTCTTGACGCGCGGTGTCGGCGTCCACCGCGAGAAACTGACCAGCTTTGAGATGGCCCTGCGCGAGGCGAGCATTGCCCACTTTAACCTAGTTCGTGTCTCGTCTATCTTCCCGCCGCGCTGCCAGATTGTCAGTAAGGAAGAAGGGTTGCCTTTGCTCCAGGCTGGAGAGGTTGTTTTTGCTGTCTTGGCCGAAATGTCAACCAATGAGCCGGGCCGCCGTATTGCTGCCTCCATTGGCGTTGCGCGGCCAGCCGATATCGACAAATATGGCTATCTCTCGGAGCATCACACCTATGGGCAAACCGAGCAGGAAGCTGGTGACTATGCCGAAGATTTGGCCGCAACCATGCTCGCCACCACGCTTGGCATCCAGTTTGACGCTGAGAAGGATTATAACGAGCGTCGAGAGCAATACTTTATGGGTGGTGAAATCGTTGACACCACAAGCATCACCATGGCGGTGACGGCGCAGCCGGGCGGTGTCTGGACAACCGTCATCTCTGCGGCCATTTTGGTCTAGGTGACGAAGGATCACGCAATGGCGGCAGCCGAGTACGATAACTTTTTGGGGCTAGCTCCAGAGCATAGTGGTTTGGCACGGGCCGGTGTGCTTGTGCTGCCTATTCCCTTTGAAGCCACTGTGAGCTATGGTGGGGGGACCATGAACGGCCCTGATGCCATCATTACCGCCTCGCAACAGGTGGAATTATATGACCGGGAGTTCGACGCAGAACCAGCCCTGGAATATGGCGTGCATACGCTGCCACCCGTAGCACTTCCCGATGATTCAGAAGCCGCCATTGATGCGATTGCCCAGGCTGCGACAGCCGCCGCAGCAACGGGGAAACTTGTCGTGGGGCTGGGGGGCGAACATACAGTGAGTGTGGGCTTTGGTCGTGGATTATTAGAGGCGCTCGACGGGCCGATCAGCTTGGTGCAGATCGATGCGCATGCTGATCTGCGCGATTACGCCATGCTCGAGCTGTTGGTCGGGACAGGA
>CAMPHP010000390.1 GCA_946885925.1 uncultured Litorilinea sp. | reverse complement strand
CCTCGTTGCCCACAATTTCTGCCACGGTCTCATTGATTGTGGTTAGGTCTTGGCTTGAAAAGTAGTACCACCCTAAGGGATGAAACACCAAGTAATTATGTGTCCACTCGTGCGCCACCGTACTCAGTACCCAACTCAAACTAGCCTCATCTACAACGATCGTAGGGTACGCACCAAGCCCCCCGATCTCCGTAATGTAGGCCGACGAATTGCGCTGCTGCTCAATCTTCCCTTCAATCTCCTCAATCGCTGTCAAGCGAAGCTCAGCTGCCAGCATCTTACTATAGATCGTCTCAATCAGATTCCGGCGGCTCACGACTAGTTTCTTTGGTGGTTCCACAAAGGTAAACAAGACAGGGGGCCAGATCCATCCCATCGAGTTGGCAAGATCTTCTTGCGACAAGACGCTGCTTACTTGTCGCTCGATAATTTGCTCCACCAGGGGACGCACCTTCTCTTGTTGCGCTTTCAAATCAGCCATTTCCGCCGCCAGTTCAACATCCGGCGGCTCATGCGGCTCACTAGGTGAAAGGCGCGTACGGCGCGCCAATTCATACTCGATCTCACCAATTCGTGCGGAGCGTGCCATATAGTCTCGCACAAGTTGGACAGCCTCCATTGGCGGCACATCATCAGCAGGCTGTTCCACAAATGCACGAAATTTCTCCCTCAACGCGGAAACCTCCCAACTCACCAATTTCCACTCGTAGCCTGCCACAGCTAAATCAAAAGCATAGCGTTGCGCCAACCAAGCAGGAATGGTACAACTCCCCAACATCGTCACCAGCAAGGCCAAGCCAAGTACACGCCAAGCCAGGTGACCAATCTTACTTATGCTTATTGTCCGCACAGGAGTATTTAATTGAGTCCGCAGCAGATTCTGCATCTGTTTGTTCGATCTTGATAATATGACATACAATCCCACCCACGTAGCGACTTTATACCATCCATTTCAGTCCGGACTCAGCGATTAAGCCCACCATGTCGATCAACAAATCTGCCCACTATAGCCTGCTGCAATCCATGCCCAAGGTCGAGTTGCACGTACATCTGGAGGGTGCCATTCAACCTGCAACCTTGATTGAGCTTGCACAACGCCATAATCGGCTGGACACGCTGCCTGGAAGCACCGACGCAGCTTTGCGCCAGTGGTTTCGCTTCACAGACTTCCACCACTTCATTGAAATCTACACAACGATCTCCGATCTCCTTCGTACGCCCGATGATTTCGCATTGATCACTGTTGCCCATGCCGCGGAAATGGCACGCCAGCAAATCCGTTACGCAGAAGTGACCTTTACCCCCTATACCCACACCCACTTACTTGACAAAGGTCTCACCATTGACGACATCTTTGCCGGTCTGGACCAAGGGCGTGCCATTGCCCGCCAACAGTATGGTGTGGAAATTGTCTGGATCTTTGATATCGCCCGCAATTACAGTTTCCACAGCCAAAAGGCTGTCCACTATGACATGGAACCGGCAGAAACCACACTGGATTATGCCCTGGCCGGACGCAACCGCGGCGTTATCGGCTTAGGCTTAGGTGGCAACGAGGTCGGTGCGCCACCTGCCTACTTTGCCCACGCCTTTGACCAGGCGCGCAGTGCAGGGCTACGTTCTTTGCCTCACGCTGGGGAATTAGCTGGGCCAGAAAGCGTATGGGGTGCCATCCATGCTTTGGGTGCAGAACGCATTGGGCATGGTGTCCGCTCCATTGAGGACCCATTGCTGCTTGCCTATCTGCGCCAACATCAGATCCCGCTCGAAGTGAATATCACCAGTAACATCTGCCTGCACATCTATCACCGAGCCGGAAGCCATCCCTTTCCCCACCTCGATCGCATGGGCGTTCCTGTCACACTCAATAGTGATGACCCGCCCCTTTTCAACACAGACCTAACCCATGAGTATACCCTCCTCATGGATGAATTTGGCTACTCCCTGGCAGACGTAGCGCGTATTGCTCGCAATGCCTTTGTCGCCGCCGCGGCCCCAGAGCCACTGCGCAACAAACTGCTGCTCGAGCTAGATACTTGGGTAAAAGCCAATGTTACGCCTGCCCTCACCGCTCAATCGCATGAAGCATTGCCCCAATAACCGTGGCATAACCTGCTTCTTCAAAGAGATCGAGGGGCAACCCAAAAAAGGTACCAACGCGGTCCATCGTGGTCCGCATACTCTGCATGTCCGTCAGATGCCCCGTTACGACTGCCCGCTCCACACCTGCCGCGCGCGCTGCGTTGATAGCCAAAGTAGCAATTACCTGCCCTACCATCGTCACCAGTGCAGCAGCTAAGTCGTCGCGGCTAGGCACTGCCAGCATACGCGCAACCCTGCCAAAATTTACTGCGGTCGCATCAGGAGGCAACGCACCAATCGGCCCTGTCACCACATCACGCAAGGCAAGATCTGCACCGTTTGGATTGCCTACCAGCGCGAACTGGTCGATCTCCATTGGATTCGCCGTACCTAACAGCAGCCGTCCCAGCCCCAGCAACGTACCCCCTCCTACGCCCGTACCGGTAACGTGCTGATAATTGCGTCCACGCGCCGCAACCATCGCCGTCCCCGACCCAGCACTCACCACAAGCATAGGTTGCTTGGGCAAGTGCCACGTCCCCATCGCCAATGCCTGTCCACCACGCCCGATGGCAGGCAACTCACCCACATTAATGACCTTCACACCCGCTAGCTCTTCGGGCAAGGCTCGATGATGCCCTCCGGTAACTGCCAAAAGTTCGACATCGGACAGCGCAAGGTCGCCCGCAGCCAATATCGACTGCACAGTTGCAACTGTCGGCGTCCCCTGGCTGCGCTGGCTCCACACGCGCAACTTTCCATTAATCACGGCAGCAACATCCGTGTTGCTAGCGCCAAAGTCGATGGCAGCTACCCGCTCACTGATTCCCGTTACATCAAACGCCGATGCATTCGACATGCTGGTATTCTTTCTCAACTTATAGAGATTTTATTCATAGAGATGATTTATGATTCTCGCTCGTGGCTACCTTGGATCGTATTTTAGCGATATTCTGCTGTGGGAGATTCAGTAAGCCTGTCACCCTCTGCGGGGTGACAGGGCGGAGCGTTCCCCACAGGTGGCAACTTGAGGCACTGTTGACCTTGAGGCACTGTTGACCTTGAGGCACTGTTGACCTTGAGGCACTGTTGACAAGGACAATGCTAAAAACCAAAGGACAGAGTGAGTAATTCTACCCGCGCTAGGCTTTGACTCCGCAACCCAGCTTCGCTATCATACACCTAGTGCATCGTCTACCAATGTCCAGCGCTTGCTCATAATTGCTATCTACTTGGGCTTACGCAGGCCATCCACTAGTTTTGCCCGATAACCTTACTGAATAGCTTTCACTCACTTTTACGAATGGCAAAAGCTCCAATCAATCTCTATGCGCGACCCTAACTTGGTTCCACCCAAAATTGTTTCCCTTGCTGGGGCCGATGGCAACTATACGACGCCCCCGACACAGCCGGGTCTGCTTGCTCAACTTTTTCCATCACTCTATTTCTATACTCGCTTCGTCCACACAGTTGTTAAGTACAGTGGGCCTGCCCGTCGAGGTGAATACGATGACAAGGCGTGGTTTCAGAGCAGTTTGACAGTCCTGCGCGCCCTAGAAGCCGTAGGAGCCAACATCCAGATTACGGGACTCAATGTCCTTTCCCAGATCTCTGGCCCATGCGTCATCGTTGCCAACCACATGAGCACCCTTGAGACCATTATCCTCCCCGGTATCGTACAACCGCTCAAGGATTGCACCTTTGTCGTCAAGCGCGCCATTGTCGAGTATCCAATCTTCAAACACCTGATGCTCGCTCGCGACCCAATAGTTGTAGATCGAGTTAACCCGCGCGAAGACCTTGTGCGCGTCCTCAAAGAAGGTGCCGAACAACTAGCACGCGGGCGCTCCATTATCGTCTTTCCCCAGACCACCCGTACCGTCACCTTTGACCCCGCCCACTTTAACACCATCGGCATCAAGCTGGCTCGCGAGGCGGGGGTTCCAATCGTGCCCGTCGCTGTACGCACGGATGCTTGGGGGATCGGCAAACTGATCAAGGAATTCGGAAAGATAGATGTCTCCCTGCCTGTGCGTTTTGCCTTTGGCCCCCCCATGAATGTTGAAGGCCGCGGTAACAGCACCCAGCAGGCGATCATCCGCTATATCGTCAACCAGTTAGAATCATGGGGGTGTACAGTTGTAACACCACAGGCCAGCGGATCGCCGGTCACAAGCGCTGCTGCCGACTAATCAAGAACGATACTGCTCTTTCAAGGACGGCACCTGCTCCACACCACCTTTCAGGAGCAGTATCTACGCGCTGTTGTCCAGACTCCGCTCGACCGGCTGGCGTACTTGCCCGCACCTCAGCCCTAGGCAAGTACACCGATTGATACCATTGTATTCTCGGTAACTTCAGCCAATCACCAGTTTACCCGCTATAATCCCATCCTATTTCACATCCGAGCGATTGGCATTGATCGATTTACTAGCGACTTTGCCGCGGACTTCAACATTCAATACCGCATCTGAGGAAGATTTGCGCGGTACAAGCGTTTCCACCGACCCCACATCCACCTATTAG
>CAMPHP010000389.1 GCA_946885925.1 uncultured Litorilinea sp. | reverse complement strand
GGCGGCAATCGTGGTATCACCAATCAGCCTGTCATCAGTGGCAATGGCAATCGTGTCTCTTTTTGGTCGGTGAATAATCTCGGCGGCGGCAATGTTGATGGCAACATTGAGATTTTCGTTGGCGATACGGGGACGAATTCAATTGTGCAATTGACGGATAGCGTCGGCAGTATCCTGGGTGGCTTTAACCTGGAACCGTCGATCAATGCAGCCGGTACGCATATTGCTTTTTACTCGGATCGTGATTTGGTCGCTGGGCAAAATGCAGATGGCAACTTTGAAATTTACCTGGCTCGGCTCGGTGGCAATGGTCAGTGGACAATTACCCAAATTACGAACACAGAGGGCAGTGCCAACCTTTTTCCCTCGATCAATGCGGCGGGGGATCGCATTGCCTTTGTCTCGGACGATTCAGAACTGCATAATATCGACCAGAATCGCGCCAATGTAGAGCGCAATTTTGAGATTTTCTTGGCGACCATCCTACCCAGTGGGCAGGTTGAGATCCGGCAGGTAACTGACACCGGAGCAGGCATCACGAATGACCAGCCGGTGATCGATGCCGCGGGAAACCGCATTGCCTTTACCGCTGGTACAGGGCAGAGCTCACAGATTTGGGTTTGGGATCAGAGCAATCGTAATCCAGCACAGTTGACCCAGACCGACATCAATGACCAACCCTCGATTAGTGCTGACGGCACCAATATCGTCTATGTCGCGACCAATCAGGACGACCGCAGCCGCATTGTTTTGCATTCGCTGAGTGCGGATGGCAGCGAGAGCCGCGCTGAAGTGATTGTGCCGACTGCCACCAACACCAAGTATCGCAGCCCTTCGATTAGTGGCGGTGGCAACCGTGTTGCGTATGTTGCCGAGCAGGGTACGGGTGATGCGATTCAGATCAATGTGTTGCTCTATGATGTCAATACTGGTTTGGGTGTGCCCATTTCGGAATTGAGCGGTGGTACAGGCGAACAACCCGCTTTGAGCAGCGATGGCACGCGCGTCGCTTTTGTTGGTGTACGAGGTGTCGCGGGCGCGACGGGTGATGCCGGTTCGGACATCTATATCAACGAGTGCCCTGTTGCTGATCTGGTCTTGAGTTTTGTCACGCCACCCCCTACCAGAGTGTTGGCGGGTGTCAATGTAGAGTACCAGTTCGTTGTGACCAATCGTGGTCCCTCGGTCGCGACGGACGCGTTTATTCGCTCCGATCTAAAGCTGCTGCCTGCTTTGCCTGCCAATGTCAGCCGTTCGCTACCGAGCGGTTGTAGCATTGACGCCAGCAATGTTCTCGTTTGTAGTTTGGGGGATCTTGCCGTTAATGCCAGCCGTACCTTTGCGATTGGCTATGAGGTTCCGAGCAATGCCGGGCTTGCCGATATTGTGAGCAATTTCGAGGTGGGGGCTAACATTGTTGATTCAAACCGTCAAGACAATGCGACAGGCGAGTTCCGCACCACGATTTATGAAGAAGCATCGTTGGCGCTTGCGGTGACGCCCGACACTTCGACCTTGTTGGCTGGCTCACCTGAAGTATTGACCTACGATATTGTTATTACCAATGGCGGGCCTTCGCAAGCCCGTAACACCTCATTGGTTGATGCCTTGCCCTCTGGTGCGACATTGGTCTCGGTGGCGCGCATATCAGGTGGTGGCGCGGGTGCGGTCTGCCCCTCTATTGCCAATGATACGCAGGTGCTCTGTGAACTGGGCAATCTCACCGCAGGTAGCACGACACACATCCAGATCAAGATCCGCGCCAAGGCGTCAGCTCCCGATTCCTTCTTCAACATCGCTACGGTGAGTTCGGTCACGAATGAAGTTGACCTGACGAACAACTCGGTAACGACCCATACCACGATTGACCGCGCCTCCGATATGAGCATTACCAAGTCAGCATCACCTAGCGGTAGTGTGGTGGCGGGTCGAGAGATCACCTATACGTTCTTGGTGACCAATAGTGGCTTTGCCGACACCACGGGTGTCACGTTGATCGATACGCTGCCCCAGCATGTGACCTATGTACCCACTGTC
Source organism: uncultured Litorilinea sp. (assembly GCA_946885925.1). Next base: position 2,574 of record CAMPHP010000389.1, on the reverse strand, counting down.
CCGTCCGCGGGTACAACATGTACGCCGAGCGGTGCAGGGCAGATCGTAACTTGTACTTTCGATGGTCAATTCCTGGTGAATCAGAGTAGCAGCGTCAGCTTCGTGGCTCGAGTCGCTAGCACTGCTCCTGCTGGCACGATCACCAACACGGCGCGTGTCTTTTCTGACCGCCGCGATCCCAATCCCGCCAACGACACTACACCACCCGTACTCAACCAAGTCACGCATTTGGCCGATTTGGTGACAACCAAGACGGTTAACAAGGAGCAGCCAGATGTTGGCGAGATTATCACCTACACGGTCAAGGTGCGTAACGATGGGCCAAGCCAGGCCACTGATGTCGTGGTTACGGATTCGCTACCCGTTAGTGTGACTTTTGTCAGCGTAAGTGCCACTGTGGGCAACTATAACAGTGGGACAGGACTGTGGGAACTGAGCAGTCCGGTGCTGGTGGGTCAAGAGCAGACCCTTACCATTGCTGCCAGACCCAAAAATGACTCAGGCGGACAGACGGTAGTCAACACGGCAACCGCGAGTGGCAGCCAGCCAGAACCGCCAGGTGGAATCACCAACAGCACCGACAGCGTCAGCATCGTGCCGCAACGGGCTGATGTCCGTGTGATCAAGACTTCCACACCGTCCGCGCAAGTGATTGCAGGAGACCTGCTGACCTATAGGCTAACCGTGAAAAATCTTGGGCCGTCTCTTGCTCGCGCTGTGAGCCTTACGGATGTGCTGCCTGACGATGTATTCTTGGTATCGGCAAGCGAACCAGTAGGTCGCGATAGTTGTAGCACTAGCACAACGATCACCTGTAATGTGGGTGATATGGCGGCTAATGCTGAATTGGTTTACACCATCGTGGTTACACGCGAACTCAGCGGCCTCATTACCAACCAGGTAAGCGTGAGCAGCCTTACGCCAGACATTGTGCCGGGCAATAATACAGATAGCCTAACTCTGTTGGTCAATCCCGATGAGCCATTCGAGTTGGTCTATAACACCCTTCCACCTCTGACAGCAACCGCAGGTGAGACCTTTAGCCAGATTCCTGTGATAGCGATTCTCGACCGCTTTGGCAATCTGATTGACAATACAACTAGCTCTGATGACACAATCAAGTTGACGCCTTATACGGACGAGAATTGTATATTCGATGCCACACCCGCTGCGCTAGTAAATGGCACAGTCAATGCGAGTGGTGGTACTGCGACCTTTACTGGCATTAACTATATAAAGGCTGAGAGGATCTATCTCAAGGCTGAAGACACTACGGCTAGCGGTAATGTGGAATCTGTCTGCGCCGGGCCGATTGGCGTCAATCCGGCGGAGGTGGAAAAACTGGTCTTTACGACCTTGCCGCACTCATTTACTGCGGGCAAGAGCTCGCCGGCTATAAGGGTGGAGCGGCAAGATCGGTTTGATAACCCTTATCGTCAGGGTGATTTTACCGTTGCCCTGGAAACAAGTTCGCCAAGCACGGATACCTTCTTGGATAACAATGATGGTACTGGGAACGTCATCTCGACTATCGTTATTACCAATGGGGCGGAGTCTGCTACCTTCTACTACACAGACATTATCGCCGATTCCCATGTCATTACGGCCTCGGCTGATGGGATCACTCCGGCAACCCAGAGTATCACAGTAACCGCGGCAGCGGCAAAGGATCTATTGGTGATTGTCTCGTCGCCGCCTACCACCACTGCGGGTATCAGTTCGGACATCATCACGATTCAGCGTACTGATCCCTTTGGCAATCCCAATAGTAGTGATCCGCCTGTCACTGTGGAGTTGAACAGTGATTCGCCTGTGGGGAGCGGGGGAACTCCTGTTTTCCGTGATGAAGGGAATGGTAGCCCCATTAACACGGTGACCATCCCATTCGGTAGCTCCGATGCCAAGTTCCGCTATCAGGATACGCTGGCAGAGACGCATCTATTAAGCGTAACCGATGCGGCGGATCTGCTAGAGGGCGATAGCATCACAATTACGGTGGTTCCATCTGTCACGCATCGTCTGGTCATCACATCGCCTACCCAAGTGATCACGGCTGGCCTAGAAAGCGCGCCGATTCGGGTGGTGCGCGAGGATGCTTTTGGTAACCACAACTTTGCCGACCCTGACCTGGACGTGACTCTCACCACATCGTCTATCGGTGTAGAGCGAACATTCACACCGTCCAGCCCCGTGACAATTCCTCAAGGTTCTGACCATGTGGAATTTACCTACAGTGATTCACTGGCAGGAACGCATGTGATTGCGGCATTATCGAGTGGGGTACAGTCTGATTCACAACAAATTACGGTGACTGCCGATGTGCCAAGCCAATTGGCGATCATCACAACGACCAATTCCATTGTTGCGGGCGCGCCCCCATTCACCATCACGCTCCAACGCCAGGATCGGTTTGATAACTCGGCATCGCAAGGCGATGACTTAGAGATCTTCTTGGAGAGTAATTCGTCTACAAGTAAGTTCTTCGAGCTAGATGGAACTACTCAAATTAACTCAGTGATAATCACAGAGACCGATGTCAGTTTCCTTTATCTGGACAACGTCCAAGGTATTTGG
>CAMPHP010000388.1 GCA_946885925.1 uncultured Litorilinea sp. | reverse complement strand
ATCCTCCATGGCTTCTGCACAAGTTTCACCTTTTCTTCTTATAGCATTGGTTGATCCAGGCAGTCACAGGATATACCATGAAAGGCGAAATGTAAGCTGTAAGTGTTTGGGCAATTATAGAGCTTTGAGTGCAGAGGTCTTTCTCTTGCGTGAGTCTTAAAGCCTAAGCCTTAAAACGATAGGTTAGGGAGAATTATGTTGCGTACAGTTGTAGCCACGCGGTATATCACCCCTCTGCGTGAGGGTGGATCGCTTCCGGCGTTGGTGGAAGCCAGCGACGGCAAGTGTTATGTGATGAAGTTTTCGGGTGCAGGGCAAGGCGTCAAGGCATTGGTTGCCGAGGTGTTGGCAGGGGAGATTGCCCGCACTTTGGGGCTGCCCATTCCGGAACTTGTCTATGTGGAATTAGGTGCAGAGATAGGGCGCAATGAACGCCATGAAGAAATCAAAGATCTGCTGCTGGCTAGCGTGGGGCTAAATCTGGGCGTGCGCTATCTTCCCTCTGCCTTTGCCTATAACCCGTTGTTGGTACCACCACCTGATGCCGGGTTATCTTCGGATATCGTCTGGTTTGACGCCTATGTGACCAACGTGGATCGCACATCGCGCAATGTCAATATGCTGATTTGGGAAGAGGTGCTATGGCTGATTGACCACGGTGCGGCGCTCTATTTTCACCATGATTGGAATAACTACTTGGCACGCAGCCAAACACCATTCAGCATGATCAAGCAGCATACACTCCTGCCTTATGCTTCGGATTTGTGGGGGGCCGATGCACGCTTGTCCGCGCAGTTGAACCCCGAGATCTTGCGCGCCATTGTTGAACTGGTGCCAGATGTCTGGTTGGGGGGCGAAGCACAATTTGCCACGATTGCCGAGCACCGCGCTGGCTATGTTGAATATCTAAGCAGCCGCCTAGCCGCATCTGAGATCTTTGTAAAGGAGGCCGTCAATGCCCGGACTGCACTCCTATGAGTATGCCTTCATTCGGGTCGTGCCGTTGATCGACCGGGGTGAATTTATCAATGTGGGGGTGATACTTTTTTGCCGCACGCTGCGCTATTTGGAGGCACGGATTGTCTTGGATGAGGAAAAGTTACAAGCACTTGCCCCTTTCCTGAACATGACGCAATTGCAGGAACATCTTGCCCTGATCCCGCGCATTTGTGCGGGTGATGGCCCGATTGGGAAACTGGGTCAAGCGGAGAGTTTTCACTGGTTGGTCTCCCCCCACGATACCGTGATCCAGACCGGGCCTGTCCACGCTGGCGTGTGCGAAGACCCCAATCTCACGATAGAGCATCTGCTGCGGTGTATGTAGGTAGTTACCTTAGGCTCTCACGAGCGTTATTCAACTGGCAATTGGGGATTCCAGACGATTTCCCATAGATGCCCATCCGGATCTTGGAAATGTCCAGAATAGCCACCCCAAACACGATCACGCGGTGGATCGACTATCGTTGCACCTGCCTGCCTGGCCTCTTCCATGACGGCATCGACTTCTGCTTTTGAGCCGACATTGTGCCCAATCGTGAATTCTACCGGGCTGGATGGCGTGAGTGAGAGATTGGCATCTTTGGCGATTTGGACCCTGGGATATAATGCCAAAATCAGGCCAGCGTTCATCTGGAAGAAGACAACCGCGCCCCCCTCAAATTCAGTGCCCATGATCCCTTCGGTGGGAAAGCCTAAGCCATCACGATAAAAGAGCAGAGATTTCTCTAGGTCATTGACGCCGAGGGTGATAACTTTGATGGATGGTTTCATAATATTCTTGTCCTTCTCGCTCTTACGCTGAGATGGGAAAAACCTTCCTTGAAGCTCTGAGCTTCAAGGAAAGGGATGATTAGCGGGGGCGGCGATTTTGGAAGAAGCCTTCGATCAGGCCAGCCAAGACAAGTGTCACCAGAGCAAAGGCGATATCCAACATGCGTAGCAAGGTTAAGAGCAGCATGGTGCCAACTGCCAGCGCTAACAACGCACCCTGGCGCGCTGCCACCCACGGGTCGGCGCGACGACGGAGATCACGCACGCCCGCAAGCGCAGGCCAACGCCGGTGCAATGCCAGCGCTACCAGCGAACCAAGGCCAAAGACGAGAAAGAGCAGCCCCAGCAAAAAGAGGATCACGGCTGCATTGTTAGTTTGTCCATCGGGCAAGATGGGGGGGACGGCCCATAGGAGATAGAGCAACACCAGCATGCCTCCCACCGCAGTCAATGTTGCTACGAGCATCACTTGTCGTCGTCCTTGCCCATGTTTCATCATAGCGCCAAGTGTATCATCCCCCGCGGCGGGATCTGCAAATTGCCTGTGGTATAATCATCTGCTGCACGCTTAAGCGCGTTGATAAAACTGTTAGATTGCGATAATTCTGAGAACGAAACTTACAAGAGTACGATTATGAGTCCCAGACGAAAATATTCCCGTAACGAGAAAATCTTCTATATTCTAAGCCTGCTGATTGTTTTTAGCATGGTCTTGAGCCTGATCTACGTGGCAATCACCCCCGTCAGCGTCGGCTTCTAGTAACGCGCTGTGAATCCACCACAGCCTGCTCTCCGGCCCTCTGCTGAAACAGGCGGGCTGTATTTGGTCGCGCTGGCAGTGCTTTTCTTTAGCACCAGCCCGATTCTGACCCGTTGGGCCGCGCTGAGTCTCAGCGCGTTTGAGATTAGCGCCGGGCGCATGCTCACCGCGGGCGTGGTCGTGTTGGGGATTGCGCTTGCGCGTAAGGAACCTTTGCCTTCGCCGCGCGACTGGCTCCGATTTGTGGGCTATGGTTTGGTGGCAGCGTTGCACTTTGGCTGTTATATTGCCTCGCTCAACTACACCACCATTGCCCACAGCCTTGCCATCACCTATACCGCGCCTATCTTTGTGGCGATCTTTTCAGCTTGGTTGCTGCATGAAGGAATGGATCGCCGGAGGTGGCTGGGGACGCTTGTCGCAGTCGCCGGTGTGGCAATTTTGGCGGGCTTTGAACCAACCTTCAACTCACGCATGGCTGTGGGTGATCTGCTGGCATTGGGCAGCGCTATCAGCTTTGGCCTCTACAGCATTGCAGGTCGCAGCCAACGTCACCGCTATGGACTCTTTGCCTATGCGGGTAGTGTCTATATCTTGGCAGGGTTGTGGCTCTTGCCCTTGGCTGTGCTGAATTTTAGCCCTGGCGGCTATACGCCTGTCGCCATTGCCAGCGTATTGGCATTGGGATTACTGCCCTTGGCGTTGGGCCACACGCTCTATAATGCTGCCCTACGCCGGGCGCGTGCTACGCTGGTCAATCTTGTCTCTACCCAGGAGGTGACAGGAGGGATTCTGCTTGGCATTCTCTTTTTGGGAGAGTTCCCCACGCCTGCTGCGCTGGTTGGCGTGGCAATTACGTTACTGGGTATCTTGTTGGTCATTCTCTAGCGAGAAGGATTGCGCATGTTAGCCACCCGCCTGCCCCTTTTTCCCCTCACGACTCAAGTATCTGGTCAAACGTCTGTGGCATCGAGCGATTCAACGTTGGCAATTGGCGGTTGTGACGTGGCCGAACTGGCACAACGCTTTGGCACGCCCCTCTACCTTTATGACCAAGCAACGATGGACGCGGCAGCGGTTGCCTATCGCGCATCATTGGCGCGCCAGTATCCAGGGGAGAGTGGAGTTACCTTTGCGGGCAAGGCGCTGATGCTCACTGCTGCGGCACAATGGGTGCAGGGGCAGGGATTTTGGCTCGATTGCACGGGGGCTGGCGAATTACACGTTGCTGCGGTGGCAGGATTGCCGCGTGACCAGATTTTGGTGCATGGGGTCAACAAAAGTGACGAAGATTTGGCCGCTGCCGTGGAATTGGCTGGGGTGATTGTAGTGGATAATCCCACTGAACTGGCGCGGCTGGCTGCACTCGCCACAGAAGGAGCCGCGCTGCCATCGTTGTGGTTGCGCGTGCGTCCTGGTGTGGCGGTAGAGACACATGCTTATCGCCAAACGGGACAACATGATAGCAAGTTTGGCTTTAGCAGGGATGAAGCCATTGCTGCCGTGGGATTGGCAGTGAAGCGGGGCTTACCTGTAACTGGTCTGCATTTTCATCAGGGATCACAATTCTTTGATCCCTCGCCGATCGGTCCCGGCATTGACACGGTGCTAGACCTCGTACAAACTCTGCACCAACTCCATGGCTGGTTGCCAGAGGCGATCTCTCCCGGTGGTGGTTGGGGGGTGGCATATCACGAAGATGAATTGCCTCAACCTTCGATAGACGCGTATGTCGCGTTTATTGCCAGGCGGCTGGTGGAAGGCTGCCACCAGCGCGGGCTGCCGCTGCCGCGGCTTCAGGTGGAGCCGGGACGCAGCCTGGTTGCCCAGGCGGGCGTGGCGATCTATCGGGTTGGCGCAGTCAAGCAGACCCCCAATCGCCGCTGGTTGCTGATTGATGGGGGGATGGCTGATAATCCACGCCCTGCGCTTTATGGTGCGCGCTATTCTGCGCTGCCTGTGACAGCCCCAGACCGGCCCATTCTCGGCCCTGCTTGGTTGGCAGGCCCCTATTGTGAAAGCGGCGATGTGTTGATCGAAGATCTGCCGCTGCCAGAGATTGCAGCGGGTGAGTTGCTGGCAGTCCC
>CAMPHP010000387.1 GCA_946885925.1 uncultured Litorilinea sp. | reverse complement strand
GTACCAACCGTGGGGCGTTGTGACGATCCACGATGACCCGCGCATGTTGATTCGCCAGCGCACCCAAAGCACGCTGCCCCTCCAGCACTTCGCCCTTGAAGCATACGCCGCAGCCTTTGACGCCGCCGCAACGCCTGATCTGCCCCTTGGCTATCCAGTGGTGGAGCCGTCAATTTCTCACCCACTCGATGTGAATTTGGGCGGGCTGATCCGCTTAGAAGGCTATGACCTGAATGCGCCAGAGCCACTGCAACCAGGGGATACGGTACGCTTAACCCTCTACTGGCGCGCGCTACAAGAGATCAATCTTTCCTACAAGGTCTTTATCCAATCCTATTACGGCGATGGCGTGATGGTGGCACAACAGGACGGTTATCCTGTCTGTGGCGGGCGTGGCACATGGCTGTGGGATCCCGGCGAACAGATCACCGACGTGCATCTGCTCACCATCCGGCCTGACGCACCCGATGGCCTCTATCCGCTTTACACAGGGCTATATATCGAAGAAACGCTCGAACGACTCTCCATCCTAGATGCAGAAGGAGAGCCTGTGAGCGATCAAGTGCATCTGACCGACATACAAATTGGGGTGGAGTAGCGACTTGCTGCCTTGTATCTCGGTCGCTTAAGCTGGCGTACTCGATAGGGTGTAAAGTAAATAGGTCGGCATCAACCTTTCTCAAAGCCTATGTGGATGCACAAGTAGTTAAGGAGCGTACAGAAGCGGAATGATTTGCGCGTTGTCAGGAAGTGGATTCCCTTCGGCGTCTACAGCCGCAAGACGCTGGCCCGTGGCGGGGTCATAGATGCCTACCGCAACGGAGTGAAGCTGTGTAAGATCAATCTGCGTTGCCGCCAAGTCACGCCTGTCTTCGATGATTTGCCCTGGCTGCCATGCCCAGAGCGGGTAACGGTTGGCATAAGGTGTGCCGTCCAATTGTCCCAACAGTTGACTCTCTTCACCTAACAAGTGCACAAAGATGCTATAGTCGCCCGCGATGGGTGCATCTACGCGCCAGTAGAGCGTAAGATGTGCCTTATTTGTCTCTGCACCCAGTAGCTCTATCGCCTGGTTAAAAGTGGCCCGCGGCCCCGTGGGAGCAGCGGGCTTATGGGCAGGCAGCACCCAAAGCCGTCCCAATTCTATCATTGTGCCTTGCTCGGTAGGTAGCATTTCACCTGTGGCATGGTCACGGAAGCCAGCACGTAGAGCATAGTGAATTGGCGGCGCATCAACAGGAATAGGCATCTGTATCGCATTGCGAAGATAGAGACCTGTCGCCCATCCGGAGGTGGGAATATCGCTGGGATGGGGTTGCTCGACTGCTGCCTCCGCTTGGTTTGTTGCTATGTCCTCCAACCGCAGCACCACCGCGTAATTCTCATCCATTTCATCAAGCGCACGCCAATAGGCCACAATGTCGAGTGAATCGCCAGCTTGGATCGTGGTCGGCTTGGGGTCTAGCCCTAGCAGCCGGTAGCGGTCGCCAATATCAGCGCGCTGCCGGATACGTGCCGGGAGAGCTTTATCTGGTTGTGAGTGAAGCTGGAACCAGTCACCCCCAATCAGTTGCAGTACCCACACTGCACAGGCAAGCGCCCCAATGGTTGCGGAGACAGCAACTATGCCTCTTGTAGAAACCGCACCAACCTGTCTTTCCACAGAAGAGGATGTTTGCCCTGATGGCGCAAGTGGGCGGCGCATCTGCACAATGACCAACCCCAGCAGCACACCTATCCAGGTCACGCTAGAGATGATGCCCATTACGCGACGCAAGAGCGTAGGGCCAAAGGTCAGTTCGAGCGTACTGTCTCCCGCAGGCAGATCCACGGTCAACAATCCTGTTATCGCTTGTGGGCGCACTGTGACAGGCATCTGGTTAACACGCGCGCTCCAGCCAGGGAAGTAATGTAGGTTGAGCGTTACCGTAGCGGGTTCAGCTAGTGTGATGTTGTATCGTTGGCGATGCGCGTTGACTTCGCGCACGCTGTGGCTGGCATTGGGTGGCAGCATGCCTGCCAAGCGATCTATGGGACGCCGCGCTAGATAATCTTCGACAAGCGGCGAGGTAGTCAGGGGGCGCGTCACCCATACCGGATTGAATTCGCCTAAGCTGGTCGTGCCTACTGCACCGCTTTTGACTTCATAGCGCACCACTTCATAGGGTGACATGATGCGGCTGCCAGGAGCGATTTTGTGGGGATAGAGGCTGACCAATGCAGCGCCCATCAAAAGCAAGAGCAGCCCACTGGCGACAACCAGTTGTATACGCCGCCCTGGCATCCCCGCGCCTATCATTCCCGCGTCTGACATCCCCACTGACGCCGCGGCTAACCAGGCTAGTCCCACCGTTGTAAAGCCATGCCAGCGCGCAGGAAACTCAAAGAGATCGGCAAAGGGCATGAGCGCCCAGAGGGGCATTGAGGCGCGGGTTGCCATCAAGCCGCAGAATAGGGTGAAGAGCACCATAAAGGTGGCTGTGCCCCAAAACAGGCGCGAAAACGAGGGGCATTCGTTACTTTGTTCAGAACTTTGTTCAGAATTGGATATGCGGCGAGAGAGCGCCCAGCCAGCAAGGAGCAAGATGCCCAACAAGCCAATTAAGACGTGGGGTAGGCCCAGGGTTAGCGGGATATAGGGGTTGATTGCGCCTGTATCTAAGCGGGGAGGCCAAGCCAGTAACTCCGGCAGGCTGATAAAGCGCGAACGATAGTCGCTGGCGACAATCATATCGAGCGCAACATAGCTACCTTCCAAAAGTGCTGGTACTGAAAACCATGCACTGAGCAGCAGCCCTAACGTACCACCTCCCACCGTGATCCAGAATGCGCGATGATGGCGAGTGGCAATCCACAGGATGATCCCTAGTGCCGCCACAGACTGCAACAGCATCAGCGCCACGACATTGTGACTGAGCAGGGTGCCCATTAGCGCCACTGCCAGCACGAGCGCATAACCTAGCTGTCCGGTCGGGTGGTGGCTTCGATAGATTTGGATAATGGCCCAAAATGCCCAGGGCAGAAAGCTCCACGCTAGAAATTGCGCTACGTTGCCCTGAATAAACAGTTCGCGCAGTTGGATCGGTGCATAAATAAACGCAGCCGCGGCGACAACTCCCGCCCATAGGCCAAAGAAAAGATGGCCCAGGCGATAAGCGCCCGTTGCGCCAATCACAAGCGCGCTGACAAGCATCGCCTTGAAAGCTGCTTCTGGAGCAAACCCCAGGCTATGATAGACTGCTGTGAGCAGATAGGGCAGCGGAGGCGCATAGACAAAAAGCGGGATGCCATAGCCAAAGCCCAAGTTGAGCGACCAACGAGGTAGGAAGATGCCATCTTGCCACGCCGCAACCATCTCTGTGGCGCGTACAAAATGGACTGTGCCATCTGCCGTGTTGGGCAATCCACCTGGCAGTAACGCCCACAAAACAGGAAGCAGGATCAGCAGGGGGATGGTGAGATTGCATAGCCTGAGCAGCCAAGGCGGCGCGGAGCGTGACATAAGCAGGAGTGTGCTAGGGAACGGTGATGGTGGCGACGTGGACAGTATCCCCCACCACTGTACCGTCAAGCTGCACAGGCAGGCGCGTCAGGGTTGGCAGGTCGTAGAGTCCTACCAGCAGCTTATAGTCGCCAGGAGGCAGCTCGGCGGGTAGTTCCAGATCATAGGCGTCAAGTAAAATGTCCCCTTCGTTCCACGCCGTAGTAGGTACGACCCCTTGCAGCGGTGCGCGGTCAAATTGCGCGGCCAACGTGCCATCGGGCGCGATCAGGTGGAGCAGCGTTACATAGTCGGCATGGGCAGGGCGCGTTGCTTGCCACGCCAGGAGTAGTGGCAAGATTGGCATGGCCTCCACTCGCGGCACATCGCCCTTGCCGCCCAAATCCATCCCTTGTAGACGTGATCCGACCAACTTGATTTGATCACCCAGCAGTGGAGGCGTCGAGAGTAACTCAGGTTGTTTTCCTTCCAGCCCCACTGCCACATAGCCTGCACTGGCAAAATCGCCACGTGGTGTGCTCGTTCCTGCCACCATAGGAGTCACAAGCGATTGTGCATCACCATCATAGAAGCCTAGCTCCACGCGCAGATAGCCTGGCGCAGCATCAGCGGGGAGAGTGAATTTGTGACCATCTACATAGACCTCACCCGGTTGCCAGGTGGAAGTGCGCGCGCCAAAAGGCCATGCCTCGCTGCGCGCTACTTCGTTGCCCCCAGCACCGATCAAGCGCACCACCGCGTTGAGATTGGTATCCACCGTGCCGGTGGTGTAGAGGCGGAAGCGTGCGACAAACTCATCTCCTGGCAGCAAGGGCGGCGTGGGTAGCTCAGTGTCCACCAGGCGAATTGCTCCAGCCCAGTCGGTGAAGTAGGAGGGTGGCGGCGCATTGCGTAAGTCGTAGACCCAGGCGTAATCTAGCCCATGCAGTTTGACCGTATATTCGGGTGTCAGCGTGGCAAAGTAGTCCATCATCTGCACAGTGGGCACTTGGCGCTGCCACTGGTGAACGTAGAGTACAGCATAATCAGCCTCGAAAAAGGCTTCCAGATCGAGGTCTTGCCCCTTGAAGATGTAATTAAAGGAACCACCGCGGTACCATGATGCTACACGTAGC
>CAMPHP010000386.1 GCA_946885925.1 uncultured Litorilinea sp. | reverse complement strand
ATGCCATCTATGCCAGCACCATGAAGCGAGCGCGTGAAACCGTAGCGGAGATTGTGGGAAACTATGATGTGGAGATTCAGTTCGATGACCGTCTGCGCGAATATGGCAACAACCGGCTCGACCATACACCGTGGCCCAATGATGCGCTGCCTAGAGATTATGCTGACTATTGGGCGACCTCCCGCCCCTTTGCGCCCTCTGCCCTGAATGTGGAAGCGCCTGAGACCTATATGCACTTCCGCGTGCGCGTCGGCCTTTTTGTCGAAGAGCTAGTCGACAATCATCGTAACCAAACCGTCTTGGTGGTCGCGCATGGTGGCGTTGTAGAAGCTGTCTTTGACCATGTGTTTAACATTGGCCCTTGGCGTCGCTGTGAAATCTGGGATCACAATACCGCAATCACCTATTTCGAGTTTGTTGAGCACGCTGGCCGCGAAACCTGGCGGCTGCACTATCACAACCGGGTCGAACATCTGATTGGACTTGATGTGTAACCGTTGATGGTAGTAAACAGCCCCCTCGTGGGGGCTTACTTTTCTTGCCGGATGGCTTTCGCCTCCGGCCTTTCCTGTTTCTACAACTTCAGCAACCGCGCCCCAGGTCCGGCTTGGCTAATGTAGACTTCGGGCCAAATGTTGGTCGCTTTGGGGTATTTCTCATAAATGGCGTCAGCCACTTCTTGCTCGCTCCCAGGTTTCACCAATGCCACGGCACAACCGCCAAAGCCCGCGCCGGTCAAGCGCGCACCATAACAGCCACTCCCACTACGCATCGCCTGGACCATCGCATCCAGCGCAGGGCTGCTTACCTCATAGTCGTCACGCAGGCTGGTGTGACTTTCATTCATCAACTCGCCAGCGGTGGTTAGGTTGTTGGCTGCCAATGCCTCGATTGTCTGCAATACACGCTCGTTTTCGGTTACAACATGACGGCAGCGGCGATAGATCACAGGGGGAAGCAACGCCTTATGCTCTTCCAACTGCTCGCTAGATACATCGCGCAAGGCACGTATGTCGGGCAGCACCTTTTGTAGCAGGGCGACCCCTTCCTCACACTGGCGTCGGCGCTCATTATAGGCGCTGTTTGCTAGAGAACGGCTGGCTTTGGTGTTACCAATCACCAACGCTGCTTCTTTGGGGACGGGGATGAGTTCATATTCAAGGCTGCGACAGTCGATGAGCAGCGCATGTCCTTCCTGACCCAAGACACTGATGAATTGATCCATAATGCCACAATTCACCCCCACGAATTCGTTTTCGGCGCGCTGGGCAGCGCGGGCAATCTGCACACCAGTGAGTGCATCACTTTGACCCGAAGCAGCCAAGAAAGCCGTAGCCGTTGCTACTTCTAACGCTGCGGAACTGCTCAAGCCGCTGGCGCGTGGCACATTGCCACTGATCACGCCATCAAAGCCGCGCAAGGGGATGCCCAACTCTTGCAGCGACCAAGCGACCCCTTGCACATAATTCGTCCACAACAACTCCTGGTTGTAGCGTAAATCATCTAGGCTAAACTCATACCAATCGTCATATTCCAGTGAATAGACCTTGACCTGCCGGTCCTCGCGCGGGCGTAGCGCAATGCGGATGTCACGCTTGATGGCGACTGGAAGCACAAAGCCATCGTTGTAGTCTGTATGCTCCCCAATGAGGTTGACCCGACCGGGGCCAACCGCAACCATCGTGGGTGATTGCTCAAAACGGCGAGTAAATTCGTCGATCAGTCCTTGCGTGCGCTGTTCGTTATTCTTCATCCTGCATCCTTTGTCATAGCCCGGCGCGCCGGGAGTTTCTACATATCCGATAATTCGTGCCCAACATATCTGTGCCAGACATATTTATGCTTAACTTATTCATCTTAACTTATTCATAAGGTCGCCGCAGAAGGGCATAAAGGTTCAAGTTGCCTTCTTTGCCATCGGCAAAATAGCTCTCTTCTACACGCAGCCCTGCATGAGCCGCCAAGGTGGTTACTTCATCCAGATCAAGCTGGTGGACATAGCGCACGGCAGAGACGCCTTGCTGCCAGGGTAGCAGGGCGTCTCCTGGCTCCACCTGCTTTGGATCAATGTCTACCTCTGACCAATCGATCAATTTAGCCCTAAAGCGTGGGCTGGTGAGAAATTGCCAAGTGGAGATTGCCACGACTCCCCCCGGCGCAACCAACATCGCCAACGCTTGCATCGCCGCGCGGCGCAGATTATATCCTGGCAGATGATGGAGTGTAGCGAGGCAGGTCACAATGTCAAAGCCAGGAGAGGGCTGGGGGATTGCATGAATCCAATTGGGTTGGGCGATGTCCGCTTGAACGAAGCGAGTGCGTACATAGCGCAGATCGGCAGTATGTGACTCGGCTAGTGCTAACAACCGGGCATTCGCATCGACGCCCACATAATCAAGCCGGATGCCTTGCTCATCCAACAGCCACGCCAGCCGCCCATTGCCACAGCCAATGTCTACCAGCGTAGGCACTTTGCCGTTTGACGCAAGCGGCAGTCGTCTCACCAGTTCTACCTTGCCCGGCTGTGTAGCGAGGCGAGTGGCGTCAAATGGCTCGGCTACAGTTGTATAAAAGCGCCGGTTCAAGCTCAAGAGTTGCTTTTGCGTCTCTGGATTCATGGCTCCCCTGGGATATCTCATTTTACTTATGGTATACTAGGGCGGCTGTCTATGCAACGGACAGAGGGTGGCGCGTTGGGTGGACAGACTCGACTTGTCCCGTGCCCCTGCTCTCGTTGTACTATTGACCGTGTAGCTTGGTATGAAACGTATTTTAACCGAAGACGAAATTCCTTTAGAAACGCTTGTCCAAGGACGCGCATGGCAGGAGCGGCGGGCAAATTTTGACCCTGCGTCCCACGCTGACACGCTCTATGCCATCTTTCAGGCGATCCAAAAATTGCCCGAAGCAGAATGGACACCCGCCAGTTTGCGCCATATCCTGGTGCACTATCCCAAGGACGGCAAGGGCTTTTATTCTAAAGCCGACTTGGTGGCAGGCTACCGGCATCTTGTTGCCGAGGGCGATTTGGAGCCGGATCCTTCGTTGATGAAGCGCATCCGCATGAAGCCGATGCGGACGCAAAGTGGTGTGACTCCCGTAACCGTGCTCACCGCGCCCGCAGGCTGTCCGGGCAAGTGTATCTTCTGCCCCGATGACTGGCGCATGCCCAAGAGCTATATCTATGATGAGCCAGGGGCACAGCGCGCCGAGCGTGATGGTTTTGACCCCTATAAGCAGACGTTGGGACGGATCCGCGCCTTTGAAAGCATTGGACACGATGCCGCCAAGGTAGAATTGCTGATTCTCGGCGGCACATGGGGAGCCTATAGCCGCAACTACCGCGAATGGTTTATCCAGCGCTGCTTTGATGCCATGAACGCCGCGGGCGATCCAAATTACACAGGCTCATCTAGTTTGGCCGAAGCCCAGCAGATCAACGTCACCGCTGCTCACCGCAATGTGGGGTTGGTAATTGAGACACGGCCCGATTGGGTGACACCCGATGAAATTCGCCATCTGCGCAAACTGGGCGTTACCAAAGTGCAGATTGGCGTACAGAGTTTGGATGATGAAGTCCTTGAACTCAATAAGCGGGGCCATACTGTGGAGGCTGTGCGTCAAGCATTGGGTTTGCTGCGAACGGCAGGCTTTAAGCTGCATCTGCACTGGATGCCCAATCTATACGGCGCGACACCGATGAAGGATCGGGTTGATTTTGCCCGCTTCTTTGCCGACCCTGCCATTCGTCCCGACGAAATGAAGATCTATCCCTGCTCGCTCATTGCTGGCACGGAACTCTATGATCGTTGGCTGGCTGGTGACTATCAGCCCTATTCGCTGGACGAATTGGTGGAGTTGCTGGTGGATGTAAAGCCCACCATTCCACCCTATACGCGCATCAACAGGCTCTTCCGCGACATTCCGGCGCATCATATTCAAGCAGGAGTCAAGGTAAGCAACCTGCGCGAGGTGGTGCATCAGGAGTTGGCGCGGCGAGGCTTGAAATGTGGGTGCATCCGCTGCCGCGAGGTGAAGCGGCGGCGCGTTAACCCCAATGAAGTTGAGTTGCAGGTTCATTCGTACACAACCGACCTGACTCAAGAGCATTTTCTCTATTTTGTCACGACAGAGGCCCATGAAGAACCGGGGCTGATTGCTGGCTTCCTGCGATTGAGTTGGCCGCTTGAGCGAGGTGTGGGCAGTCGTGCCTTCTTGGATGAGATCGCTGACAGCGCGCTGATTCGCGAGGTGCATATCTACGGCTCGGCTTTGGGCATTGGCCTAGAGAGCGACGAGCAGGCACAGCATCGCGGTTTAGGTACGCAACTCATCGACGTGGCGAAACGCATGAGTCGCGACGCTGGCTTTGAACAGATAAGCGTCATCGCTGCCACGGGAACGCGCGCCTATTATGCTGCGCGCGGTTTCACCGAGGGTGAGCTATACATGAATGGCAAACTGTAGAAGTAGCTTTGTCATCTTTTATAGGCAAACTCAAAAATGAATTGTCACCCCGCAGGGGTCTCTCTGCTCTGCGCGCACCAGAGAGATGCCTGGGGTATGACAGGCCAACCTGTTCTGTCACCCTGGAAGGGTCTCTCTGCCCACGTTGGCC
>CAMPHP010000385.1 GCA_946885925.1 uncultured Litorilinea sp. | reverse complement strand
CTGACCACCCCGCGCTGAAGCACTGTTATCCCCTCATCTGTCCAGCTTTGCGCTGTTTCGTCCCAGCGCAGCAGATTGACATCGTATGGGTTACGTGTGAAATCAAGTTCTCTATAATCAATGGTAAGCTGCACCGGATCAGTGAAGGCAGAGAGCACATTCAACGTTTCACCCTCAAAGGCACGTAGCTCGAAACGCACATCGCTCGCAACCTGACCTGATGGCATGGTAGATAGTGGGGCAACCGATGGTGTGTGAACGAAGATCGTGGGCGATAGAAACTCGCCCGGCAGAACCGTTAGCGTTGTGGTGACAACACCTGCCGACTGTGTATGCGTGAAGGATCGAGATGCGGTCTCTATGCCATTTGCGGTCAGCCCAGTGGCACAGTCAGCATCGCCCAAATACAACATGCTTGAAGAGCGTAGTGCTCCATTGGCTTGGTTCAATGGCGTAACCTGGAAGAAGCAGAGGCTCCCTGTAACGTCGGTGATCGGGGTTGAATCCTCGAAATCAGTCTTAGGTTGTTGCGCGATTAGAGCAAGATCATCCGGCGTGATACCAGCGTAGACATCATATGAGGCGACTTCAGTTGCGCCATTCCAACTATAGTATAGAGTGACAGGGAGTGAGCCGGTGTCAGCGACAAGTGTAGGGACAGTAGTCGGGTATCCCTGCCAGGGGAACTTAAAGGCGCGGTAGCTATAGCCTGGGCCAGTCATACCATCCATAAAGGAAAGGCTTAGCGCAACATTACCCTCCGGTGTAAATTCAGAAAGGGCGACTCGCTGTCCAGCCGCTGGCGGAATCGTCCCCCCACCCCAACCGATGACCGTATTCCCATTGGGTAGACGCTGCATGTTGCCCATAAAAGGCGAATAGGTATCCGGAACTGTCCGGTACTCTCGAACCAAAGTGGCTTCCTTGTCGGTTTCATTGATCTCATATTCAATGCCGCGTGAGCTACGCCAGCCAGCATCCCAAAACTGATTGCCATTATCGAAAATCGTAATATGCCCATCAGGCAACCGCCGAATGTCATGTTGAAACGAGAACGTACCCACTCCAGGCAACACTGTGTCATCAATGAAAGTGAATTCGTTGTTCTTACCACCCATACGCCAGATAATATCGCCGGTTGAACGATTGATCTTTGTGATCTCACTCATGTTGCGGCTGGAGATCAGATAATTGCCATCTGTATCCAGTTCAACAGCGTTCCCGTGTGCATAGTCAACCACGGCTGCCGTTAAATCCATATAGGTGTCGGTAAACTCGAAGTAATCGCGGCTATTCCACTCAAACACGACATTATTATTTTGATCCAATTCTTGTACTACAAGGTAAATGACCTCTGCATCTTCTTGCCCCCCGTAAGCACTTAGATCAACGGTTTGCCTATCGTATATGAGAAGCGCAACATTGCCATTTGGCAGAACTTCTAGATCGTGATGGTCTGCTATATAGCCATTAGCGGCGGACCATGTTTTGATCGGTACGTAGTTGCTATCAAGGACGACAAATCTATCATTAGGATCGTCATAGTACGACAACGTGCCATCAGGTTGTTTTTTGAAATCAATGGATGCTTGATTGGGGATTGGCCTGTAGTAAACAAGCTGAGCCGAGTCGTTGACGATCATCTGGGTGTTTCTGTTACCTACGCCATGATTCGCAACAAAGTAGTAGCCCTCATCCAGGCTCTCTCCGCTCCTTGTGATGATGATACGCGGCACAGCGTCAGGAACCGTTTTGTAATTGGGCATCGTGTAAACCACTGTCGCTTGCTCTGACGCCTCGCTCTGTTCCGGAGCGGCGTAACCGGGAGTAGCTGTCCCATTCAGAAGCCAAAGTACGGCAGAAACATTGATAGCAATAGTCAGTACGGCGAAGAAAATACGTCGCATGATTTACATCTTTCCGTTTTGATGGGCAATGACGCAGCTATGGAGGGTAGTACGAAGAGTTAGGAGCCTTTAGGGGTTAAGGCCAAGTTGAATTTGTATTGACGCCCATCATAGGTATTTGCCCCTTACCTGTCAATTTCGTCAGCTTTCAAGAAGATGAGCTTTATGTCAACTTTCCACAATGCACGCTCATTATACCCGCTTGAATGCGCTCTAAAATGCAAAAGGTGGAGCGAACAATGGTCATGTTCACCCTACCTTTTGTTGTTGGCTCTATCACGTGTTCTAAACAGGGCCTAAACCTGGCTCTACGTCCGCTAGTGCACTAGAAAGCCATGCCTAGTGTCCCGTCGCCGCGGCAAAAAACTTCTCCTGCAACTGAGCAGAGACTGTATCTTCTTTGATGAGCCGAATCGCATGTGCAAGCGAACTCGCCACGGCATCGAGAACGCGTTCGCCTTTTTCCTTTGTGCCAACCGCGCCATCTCCACGGTAATGCGTGGGATGGTCGGCATACCACCAAATGCCCGTCAACACTCCCGCAGCACGCAGCGCATCCAGTCGGCCCAACGGCATGCCCTCGCCATCTGTCTGAAGTTCTGAGAGCCGCACCAGCTCTGGCCGGATCGCCATCATCTGGCTCGTCTCACTCTCTCCGGCATGACCATCCACCGAGCTTTCCCATTGCCCTTGAATGATCTCCTTCTCTTCTGCTAGCACCTGAGGGTTCCAGGCATACAACACATAGTCTTGTGGTGCGCGCAGTTGCATCTGGGTTAGATAGCCCATCAGAAAGCGATTGCCGCCATGTGCATTGACCAGAATAATCTTCTTAAGCCCATTGCGTGCGATCTCACGAATGATATTGCTGGCAAGTTGAATCATCACATCGGGATCAACCGCAATCGTTCCGGCACAATGTTGTGCCTCCAGGATTTGGGTATAAATCAAATCGGGGAAAATAATTGCTGGCTCCAGTTGCGCCGCGCGGCGACACATCTCACGCCCAATATACATATCCGTGCCGAGCGGCAGATGAGGGCCGTGCCGCTCAATCACGGATAAAGGGAGCAAGCAGACACCATCTACCTCGTCAACCGCACGAGCAAATTCATCCCCTGTCAATTCTGCCCAAAACATATAGCCTCCGTTCACGATAAAAAGGATGGTTTTCCGAGAAGACAGTAGTGGCCTATGCACAAGCCGGTCTACATCACATGGCTTAAACCCTCTTTGCAAGTCCGTTAAGTCTAGTTAACAAACTAGTACAATCTCTCTGAATAGAGTACCTGCAAGAATGGCCCAAATTTACGTGCGAAACCGTGCTAGACTCTACCTCTGAATCAAATTTCTGATTGCATCCACAGCTAAAGTTGATAATCAAAAGGAACATCTATGTACAAACGTTTCGCAATCGTTCTCGCTTTTACTCTCGCCATCCTCTTGGCGTTGAGTGCATGTGCTATCCAGCAACCACCCGCTGTCGAAATGGCACCCGCTATCCAAGCAGCATCAGAAGGGCCAACAGTCGAGTCATCTACAACAGCGGTTACAGAAACGGTCTCAGATGACGGATATTCAGTCACCATTGAGCATGAAGGTGGCAAGACAGTCTTGACCTCACCTCCACAACGTGTTGTCGTGCTTGAATACTCCTATGCCGATGCCCTCTTTGTGCTAGGCGTAGAGCCAATCGGTTATGCGGATGATGGCGTGCCCGCCTATCTTCTAGAGCGCTTGAAAGATACTGATGCAGTGCCGGTCGGCACGCGCAACGAGCCCAATCTAGAGACGATCAGTACACTGCAACCCGACCTTATCATTGCCGATGTCACGCGTCACAGCACAAGCTTCGAGGTTTTGAACCAGATTGCACCAACCTTAATGTATGATTCCTACCGTGGCTCATTTGAGAATCAGATTGCCATCCTCGAATCTTTGGGTACGGTTTTTCAGAAAGAAGATGTAGCACAAACAGCCATTGCGGATGCCTATGATGCGCTTGAAGAGGCGCAGCGGCTTGTTGTCGGCCACGAACGCAAAGTGGCTGTTGGCGTCCTCGCCGCCACTGGACTAACCGCACACTCAAGCGAAAGTTTCAAGGGGTCATTGCTCGCCTATCTAGGCTTGCCCACTGAGCTAGAGCCGCAGAACGGAGAGGTTCAGTTTTTGGTAAATCTGGAAACAATTGCCCACTTAGCGCCCCAAGCCATTGTCGTCACCTGTAGCCCTGACGACCGTGTACTGTGGGATGAATGGACAGCGCAGCCCGTATGGCAACAACTCGACGCAGTACAAAATGATCATGTCTATGTATTCAACCGAGACTTATGGAGCAAATCACGTGGCCTGATCGCCCTCCAACTCATCTTGCGCGATGCGCGCGAGAGTGGCTTGCTGACTGGCGACCCAAGCACTTCAACCACGTGCCCCGACCCGGTTGTGAACTAACATAATACGAAGTATTAATTTGCAGATCCAACAGCAGCAATACCGTTCTGCAATCCTAAACCCTTCTACTGTGTACAATAAACCGCGCCGCACTCAAACAAGAAGTGCGGCGCGGCAGTAGTTCAATCAGGTTGCATTCAATCACCCGGCATCAACCTAGCTCAAGCCATCCAGCGGGTTTCTGGCTTCCAGAAAGGCATTCACAACATGAGGCATTAATACTTGCAATCAACTTGGCGCTTGCTGTTGGCTGAATCCAGAATGGCATCACAGACCACCGC
>CAMPHP010000384.1 GCA_946885925.1 uncultured Litorilinea sp. | reverse complement strand
AGGCAGTGCACGTCTGCTCAATCGTTACAGCCCAATGAATTCACCGGCTGGATTCAAATGATGTTGTGTGAGGAAGTATCCATGTCTAAACCATCCCAACCCGTCATGATCCCCCCCCTACACAGCCTTGTGCGCGCAGGGCAAGCCGCCAACCAAGCAGCGGCACGCGTCGCCTTTGATGAATATCGCGCCAACCGCCCTGCTCACACCCTACGCGCCCAACAGACAGACCTAGCAAATTTCTCTCGATTTCTACACGAAGTAGGTATCAAGGATGCACCCACTGGCGAGCTACTTCAGGCCAATCCGGCTGCTTGGCAAGGCATCACCCACGGCCTTGTCCTGGCCTATCGCGAGTGGCTTATGGCTAGGGGATATGCAGTTGCCACGGTTAACCGGCGGCTGGCTACGGTCAAAAACTATGCGCGGCTGGCACTGGTGGGCGAGGGAACAGGCAGTGAAGCCTCGCCTCATGCCACGAGCGAAATCGAGAAGATCAAAGGAGTGCGCGGCTTTGGACACAAGGCGGGCCGTAACCGCGATGCCAAGCGCAGCGAATCCGGCACACCCACACGAGTAGGGGCCAAGAAACCCTACAAAGCCGTCTCACTCACGCCTGCACAGGCCAAAATGCTCAAAAATCAGCCGGACACCCCCCAGGGTCGCCGCGATACGCTGCTCATCTGCCTCTTGCTGGATCATGGCCTGCGCTGTGGCGAAGTAGAAGCACTCACCATGGACGCATTTGACGTGCGTAGCGGAACCATGACCTTCTACCGCCCCAAAGTGGATAAGCGCCAAACCCACAAACTCACCAGCGACACGCTGCTCGCCCTGCGTGCGTGGATCGAGAATGGCGACGCTCCAGCAACAGGTCCGCTCTTGCGCGGAAGCCGCAAGGGAGGAAAACTCACCCATGCGGGAATCAGTACGCGGGCGATCACAGCGCGGGTGCGCGAGCTAGGCCAGGCGTTAGGTATTGACAACCTCTCGGCCCATGACTGCCGCCACTATTGGGCCACGCGCGCCACCCAACAAGGCACTCACCCCAGGGCTTTACAACAGGCTGGCGGTTGGAACAGCCCTGCCATGGTCATGCGCTATGTCGATGAAAGCGAAATTGCCAACGCAGGCGTGGTACTCTGACGCCCACACCATGCCATACATTCGGCTCGGCGTGGATGGGGGCAAGACCCTGCTAGAGACGAACTTCATTGCGCCACGTCTTGAGTTCGTCCCAACCTGAAGAATTCCAGAGAGACTAGAATAAACCACGCCAGGGCAAGCAAGCCACCGATCATCCCGAATAGGTAAAAGGCGACACCATAGAGAATGGGTATAAAAGTCGCCCAGATCGTGAATATAGATAGGGACGTAAAACCAACAATTCCAATCCAGCCCGCCGCCTTCCTAAAGACCCCGCCGCGCAGCATGACGAATGAGACGGCAATATTGGCGATTCCCCCAAGGATCAAACCGGTGAACGCTCCTGGCGTGAAATCCTCGCCAGCAGCCAGCACTGCCTCTCCTGCCGCGACGTACAACGCCCTTTGGGTCTCCGTCCCCGCGGCCGCGTACTTGTTGGCGAGGACAAACATTGGAATGGCAGCGTTATTCGCAATGTAAATCGCCATGCCAATAAAAGAGATGATCATCGCTAGCGCAGCATACATCGCGTACGTGCGACGGTGTGCCCCAAAGAGAGCAAAGACAATCGGAAATAAGCACGCCATATAGACAATGTTGAATAGTCCGAGCATGTACAAGCCTTTGAACCCATTGTCTTGATAGAGAGCGAACCAATCCATTGCGCTCTGCCCACCGAAGACAGGCAGTTCGGTCCCTCCAAAACCAAGAACCACATCCAACACATTTGTGATGAGGGCGACCAGCGCCGCCACGCCAGCAACCCTATAGAGACCCCTCCATCTGGAATCTTCGTTCTCAACCTGAGTTACCCGATTCGTAACGTTCATTGCTAAAGTAGCTGACATAGCTATCTCCTTTCAGCACAGCATAGCGGGCAACAGGCAAGCCTCCGTCACCACCAATACATAGAACCATCCTTCCCTGATCCTAGCACTCCTTAGGGCAATTGCATTGGGTAGATGACCAGGTGACAAACTGGTCAGATGAACAGTCTTTACATCTGGTGTAGACAAAGCTAAATACCCCTCTGGCTGATGCCCAAACCGAGTTTGCCCCCGAAAAGAATTAGTTGGAAAAGACTTAGTTGGAAAAGAGTTAGTTCACCCTTGCCACGACAAACGCCTCCACAACAAAGAGCCGGGCAAGACAATATCTTGCCCGGCTCGGCAGCACCCTGATTGTACGATGCGGATGTATCGTTAAAGATTCTCGATAGGCACTGGCTCGATCTCGTCTGCTGGTTCAAACCCAAAGACCTTTGAGTAGAAATACAACTCAGCCTCCAATGCACGCTGGTTGTTTTCGGCTTTGACAAAGCCGTGTTGTTCCCCAGGGAAAGCCACGTATGCGACTGGCAGTTCGCGCGCGCGGACTGCCTCAAACATCATTTGTGCTTGGTTCGGCGGAACGATAGGATCATCCAATCCCTGCAAAAGAATCATGGGACAAGCAAGCTGCTCTGTATGATAGATTGGAGAGCGGGCCAAGTATTGCTCGCGCTGCTCTGGGTATACGCCCACAAGACCATCTAGATAGCGCGACTCGAACTTATGCGTATCCAGGGCTAGCCTCTCAAGATCGCTCACCCCAAAGTAACTAGCACCCACCTGGAAATCATCAAAAAAGGTGAGCGCACAGAGGGTCGTGAATCCGCCAGCGCTCCCGCCCCGAATTGCCAGCCGGTTGCCATTCGCCAAACCTTGCGCCACAAGATACCTTGCACCATTTACACAGTCCGCGACATCAACAATTCCCCATTGGTCACGAAGTCGTTCTCGGTAGGCACGGCCATACCCTGTACTACCCCCATAATTCACATCCAACACAGCAAAGCCGCGTGTCGTCCAATACTGAGTGCTATATCGAAGAACAGGTGATGTAGCCCCTGTTGGCCCACCGTGGCTTAGGACCAGCAAGGGTGGACGCTCACCGGATGGAGCCGCAAAGTCGCGGTTCTTCGGCGCATAATAAAAGCCATGCGCGGTCAGACCGCCATCAGTGGGAAATTCAATAGGCTCCGCTTCAGAAAAATAGGCTGTATCCACAGTGACTTCAAGCGTACTGCGCAAGACCTCCGTCTTCCCTGTGGATAGGTCCAACCGTATCAGCGCGGACGGCGTGGTTGCGGAGCCGCCGACAAAGAATGCCACGCCTGGTTGCGCTTGAACATCGGAAATGCTGTTGTAAGGGAGGTCAAAGTTTACAAGCGTATGCGTGCGAGTATCCACACTCCCCAAGTGAGAAATGCCATTTTTGATGTAGGCACAGATCAGTTGGTCTGCCGTTGGTATTGCATAGCTAGCTATCCCAAATCTCCACTGTGGCGTGCCGAACTCCGCATCCATCAGGAGGATTGGTTCCACCCTCCCATCCAACTCCTGCCAGCGATACAAGTTCCACCAGCCAGTGCGATCAGAAACAAAGTAGAGCGTACCATCTGGCGACCATTCCGGCTGAAATATCGACTCTGCGGTCCCACCCGCGACCAACTTCTGTTGTCCGATGGAACCATCCGGCAACAATTCACCCACCCACAGTTCAGTGCCATCCCACGGCATATTCGGGTGATTCCATGTCAGCCACGCCAAGCGCGTCCCTTCTGGATTGATGCGCGGTGTCGAATAAAAGTCATTGCCAGAGACAAGGATTTGATCATCGCGAACGCCTTCCGTGTCCACACCGGCTACTGTATTGATTGGCTGCGCGCTGCCGGTTGTATGATCCTCGCGGATGAGGAGCAGCCGCCTGTGCTGGCGATCAATCGATGCGTCTGCATAGCGCATTCCCTCTCTAGTAGTCAGCACGCGAGGCTTGCCATTCGGCTGCTGGCGATAAAGTCGCTGGTCGGCAAAGTTGGAGAAGTAAACAGTACCATCGTCCACGCAATAAGCACCACCACCGTACTCGTGCACACGAGTACGCGCACTATATCCAGGCGGCGTGAGGTCGGAGATTTGCCCATCTGGTCTGCGACAGACAATGACGGTTCTCCCATCCGGGCGGGACTCGCACCAATACAAGTTGTCATTGTCTAGGCGTATACTGCTGATGCCGATAGCCTTAGCAAACACCTCGCTCGTGGTGATGGGTGACTCCCATGAGCCGTAAGGAGCTATCTGTGGTTGAGCCATTTTGTACCTCTATCTACTCTCTTGGTTGCCTTTAACATTTGAATGAGACTACCCTGCTAGCCCTTTGCACTTGTCCCTACGTGGCTGCGACGTGGATCAATCGCATCCTGCAAAGCATCTGCCAGCAGATTCATACCGACCACGACAATCGTAATCGCAATCCCAGGAAAAAGGCCATAGGTCGGCGCTTGATAAAGATAGGCCTGGGCGGCTTGCAACATATTTCCCCACGAAGGAGCCGGAGGTTGGGTTCCTAGCCCCAAAAAGGCCAAGGTCGCCTCAATCAAGATGGCAGTCGGCACAGCAATCGTAGCCTGCACCATAAAGGGCGCTACACAGTTGGGGAAGATGGAGCCGAAC
>CAMPHP010000383.1 GCA_946885925.1 uncultured Litorilinea sp. | reverse complement strand
ATCTGAACCAGAAGAGTACGGATGGCATGATGGGCGTATTGCGCGAGAATGGCGGAAAGATTGAAAATTCAGATGGCGGCATTGGGGAGCTAGCCTCACGCGGTGGCGAATTCTCCTGGCTAGATTTTTCAGGGCCTGTCGAAAATGGGACCGATGGCATCGCGCTCTTTGGTCATCCCTCCAATCCCAATGGCTCCGGCAAATATAGCTGCAGGGAGTATGGCGTTTTCACGGTAGGTCAGTCTTATCCAACTGAAGGATTTGGGCGTGGAGGGTCATCCGTGTTCCGCTACCGGGCCTTTATCCACGCTGGCGATGCGACTGAAGGTGGCGTTGCACAAGCGTATGCAGATTACGTATATCCCTGTCGAGTTGTGCTGGGCAAGGATATTTGTCGCCAGTAAAACCGGCAAGTAGACCGGCAGTACAAAGGAGAGAGCAAGTGAACTTCTTGGATCATCCCGTCAAAGGAATTGCTCGTTGCCTGCTGGATCAAGATCTCCAGGGTGAGCCATTGCATGTCCACATTTCAGAAGTGGGGCCGGGCAGCCAGGCTCACCCTCCGCACCAGCACGGCGGGATTGAAGCCTTCTATATGCTGGAAGGAGAGGGAACCTTGGAGATCGATGGGGAACGCTTTCCTTTACGTGCGAATGAGGCAGCCGTGTTCGACCCTCAGAAGCTGCATGGTCTGGTAAATAGTAGCTCTGCTCCGATGCGATATATGGTCATTATCTCGAAGGAGCAAACGGCTGGTTGATGCGTTACTTGCCAGCGTGAAATCCAGGATTTGCGTCGAGAGGGGCCTCGTTCCATCCTGGCGAGGCCCCTCAAAATTGTCCTGGAACCATGCTGGGTACGCCTAGGATATGCTTTTATAGAGCGTGTAGCAGCGGCGCAAGTCGGCTTAAGCGCTATGCCCGTTGTATACTTGGATATGGACGCCTTTATCCTTGCGTAGACGCTCAAGGATGCCCCATATTTCCCTGCACGCAAGTCTCCGTGTGCAGCCGCTATTTACACCAACACATGCACATATACATGCACATAAGTACATGCACATAAGGGCAAAGGAGTTTGGTATGACAGACATGGACGCGCTGCAAAAAAAGTGCGCCACCGTCATGGAGTTTGCTGGTAAACAATTGCGCCACCTCATTGAGACGCATCCGGATTACTTTCCCATGTACACCATCAATGGCAAGTGGAAACATGAGGGTGCGGCATGGACCAACTGGTGTGAAGGCTTTCTGGGTGGGCAACTGTGGCTGCTTTATAAGCATACGGGTGATGCCTATTGGCAAGAAAAGGCCGAGCATTATTCGCGCCTGGTTGAGCATCGAAAAGACGACCGCAACGTGCATGACCTGGGTTTTGTGCTTTGGTCAACCTACAAACGGTGGTATGACCTGACTGGCGATCCTGCCTTGAACGAGGTCGTAATCCACGGCGGCAAGACGATGAGCTTGCGCTTTAAGGAAAAAGGACAATACTTACGCTCGTTTGTGGCGGATGAGAGCCTTTTCATTGATATTATGATGAATGTGGGTATTATCTTCTATGCGGCACAGCAGACGGGCGACGCCCATCTTTTGCGTATTGCCAACCAGCATTGCTTGACCACGCGCAAATATCTCGTGCGTGGAGATGGCAGCACGGCACACGAGGGCATTTTTGATTTGGCAACGGGTGAGTTTTTGCGCCAAAGCACCCATCAGGGCTGGCGGGGTGATTCATCCTGGGCAAGAGGTTTGACGTGGGCGCTTTATGGGTTTGGTACTGCCTACAAGTTTACGCAAGATGCACGCTTTTTGCAGACTGCCGAGGATTGTGCCAATTTCTATATTGAGCGTACCCCTGCTAATGGTGTGCCGCCCAATGACTGGGATGAGCTAAACTCGCCTTATCCTCATGAAAGCTCTGCCGCTGCAATTGGAGCCAGTGGTTTGCTGCAATTGGCCCAACTGACTGGTGATGCAGCACGCAGCCGTGCTTATCGAGACTATGCCTATCAAATCCTTGATACATTGACCGAGCCGGATTTCCTCGCGATTGACACGCCGGGATGGGAAGGTATTCTCAAACAGGGGATGTATCATCAACGGTTGGGACTAGGCGTGAATGAAAGCGTGATGTGGGGCGACCACTTCTTTTTGGAGGCGGTCAGTAAGGTATTGGGCCATGAGTAATCAGGTTGCCATTGTCACAGGGGCCAGCCGCGGGATTGGGCGGGGAATTGCAGTTGCCCTCGGCACGCTGGGCTGGACGGTGATCATCAACTATCGAGGCAATGCCCCGGCGGCAAAAGATACTGCTGATGCAGTCAGCGCCACTGCTGCCCGCGCGCTCATTTAGCAATCCGATATTGGTGTGACCGCGGATCGCGAGTACTTGGTGCGGACGACCGTGGAGAAATGTGGGCGGCTCGACTTGCTGGTGAACAATGCGGGGATGGCACCACGCCAGCGGCGGGATCTGCTCGAAACCACCGAAGAATCGTATGACGAAGTGATGGCGGTAAATCTCAAGGGGCCATTTTTCCTGACGCAGCGGGTTGCCAATCTCATGATCGAGTTGCTGCAACAGGGTGTGATTGAGCAGCCCAAAATTATCAATATTGGCTCGATGAGCGCCTATACTGCCAGTGTTAACCGAGGAGAGTATTGTCTCTCTAAGGCGGGCTTGGGGATGATGACTGCGCTCTTTGCCGATCGTTTGGCTGAATATGGCATTCTGGTCTATGAAGTGCGACCTGGTGTGATTGCCACCGATATGACCAGCGTGGTGAAGGAACGCTATGACCGGCTGATTGGCGAAGGCTTGACACCTGTGCGGCGCTGGGGGCAGCCTGGTGATGTGGCGCAGGCCGTGCTTGCGATTGCCCAGGGCTATTTGCCGTTTTCGACGGGTGAGGTCATTAATGTGGATGGTGGCTTCCATCTGCGTCGTCTATAGGGGCTAGAGTAAATCTGCACTGGAACGGATTGTACTAGGATGGATTGCACTGGAATGGATAAGGGCGTGGAATGAAAATTCGTCGTGTGGCAACATTGCGAACAAGTGCGGATCTATTTAACCACTGCCGCACTCTGGGGACGGAGCTACCCTGCGACGCCGAGATGGAGGTGGGCGAGAATGCGCCCCTGGCTCAACCATTTGTCTATCAAGGGCGTACCATCGGTAACCGCTTTGCCGTTCTACCGATGGAAGGCTGGGACGCGCAACCTGATGGTCGACCGAGTGACCTGGTGCGAAGGCGCTGGGGAAACTTTGGACAGAGTGGGGCCAAGTTGATCTGGGGGGGCGAAGCCGCGGCGGTGCGACCTGATGGTCGTGCCAACCCGAACCAGTTAATTATCAGCGCCGATACGGTGGAAGGGATTGCTGCACTGCGCGGACATTTGGTGCAAAGCCATACTGCCCACTTTGATCGCAGCGATGACCTTTATATTGGGCTGCAATTGACCCATTCAGGCCGTTTTGCCCGCCCGGCAGACAAGAAGCGGATGGCTCCACAAATTCTTTATCACCATCCGCTGCTTGACGCTAAGTTTGGGCTTAATGACGAATATCCACTGCTGCATGATGACGAGATTGATCGCCTGATCGAGGATTTTGTGGCAGCCGCGGTACTGGCGAAACAGGCGGGCTTTGATTTTGTGGATGTAAAGCATTGTCACGGCTATTTAGGCCATGAATTTCTGAGTGCAATTGACCGCCCCGGCAAGTACGGGGGAAGCCTTGAAAACCGCACACGCTTTCTACGCAACGTGGTTGCGGGTATCCGTTCGGCGGCTCCTGGTCTAGAGATTGGGGTACGACTTAGCGCTTTTGACTTTATTCCTTTCCAGCCCGACTTGGCACATGAACGGCAAGGCACGCCCGCGGAGTACCCAGGGCGCTACCCCTATGCCTTTGGGGGTGATGGCAGCGGCATTGGGATTGATCTAGCTGAACCGCTGGCATTTCTTGATGTGCTGGCAGAGTTGGGGATCCACCTCGTCTGTGTGACAGCAGGCAGTCCCTATTATAATCCTCACATCCAGCGTCCGGCGCTCTTTCCTCCTTCGGATGGCTATCAGCCGCCGGAAGACCCGCTCGTCGGGGTGGCGCGCCAGATTGCCGTAACGGCAGCGCTCAAAGCGGCACGTCCCGAGATGATCGTTGTCGGTTCTGGCTATTCCTATTTGCAGGAGTGGCTGCCCCATGTGGCGCAGGCGGTGGTGCGCGGCGGGGGAGCGGATTTTGTAGGATTGGGACGCATGATTTTGTCCTATCCTGATCTGCCTGCCGATGTACTGGCGGGGAGATCCTTTCAGCGCAAACGCTTCTGCCGCACCTTTAGCGACTGTACCACTGCGCCGCGCAATGGATTGATCTCTGGTTGTTATCCCCTCGACCCCTATTACAAGAGTCGTCCAGAAGCTGAGGAGTTAGACAAGATCAAGGATGAACTCTAGCGGTAACTCTGGCCTGAACTTTTAGCTTGAACTTCAAGGTAAAGCGATCATGAGCGAGATGTTAGAAGAGATACCAACTGCCCACTTGGACTACGCCACTCATAATGGGGGAGTAGGGGATTGGCTTGTGTTAGGGCCAGTGGTGATCCCGCTGGCAGAGCCATCTGTCATGACGGTGGCAG
>CAMPHP010000382.1 GCA_946885925.1 uncultured Litorilinea sp. | reverse complement strand
TACAGACTAATGAGCAGGTATTCCTTATGCTGGTAATGCCTGCTGGTAATGCCCAAGCAGGAGAGTGGTAGGTCTGTGAATCAGGGAGCCGTTGTGGTCAGCCGATAGTTGTTATCTGTGGTATCATCGTTTTCCGCTGCGTGAGCCACAGGTGACCCCTTCCATTTGGTTCATGGATTTTGAATCATGGATGTGGAAAGTGGGCAAGCATGGGAAGTGACATGACCGGGGCAATCTCCCCAATGGATTCTGTGATGGATGGTTCCATGAAGGATGGTTCCAGGAGAAGCAAGAGGTATTCCGATGACTAAGCAGTCCCCCGGGCTTCAGCCGCGGGAACAGGAGAGCCACAAACAGCAGCGTGAACAACACCCTCATGAGCATCCTAATCATAGGCAACACAGCCATGAACAACACGGCCATGAACAATACAGCCATGAACATCTGCCTACTGGTGATGTGATTGCGCGTTTGCGTGCGGCAGGGTATAAGATTACTCCCCCGCGTTTGGCGGTATTAGAGGTGATCGAGCAAAAGGGTGAGCACCTGAATCCAAATGAGATTTTGGAGCAGGCCAAGGCCATTCATCCAGCGTTGGGGCGTGCGACTGTCTATCGCACGTTGGAATTACTAACCCAGTTGGGTGTCGTGCGTCCAATTTATGTGGGCGAGAGTGGCCCTACCTATATCCGTGCCGATGGCAACCACCACCATCTTGTCTGTTCGCGCTGTGGTCAGGTGATAGATTTCGATCAATGTGTGGCTGATCAGATGACGCAGGAACTGAGTTCGCGCTTTGGGTTTCAGATTACGAGCCACTTATTAGAGTTCTATGGCTTGTGCGAAAAGTGCAAACCGTAACCAAACACCGTAACCAAACACAGCCAACAGACGTACCTAACAGACTAGAGAAAGCACCCGATGGGAGGGCGTTCTTCCCACTTGACCATACGCTCGATTGAATGTGCCTGGTCATGTAATGGACTTTCAGCTTCTCAAAGACGAGGCAAATATGAAAGCTGCACAGAATGACGTTGCATCAATGACTCCCCCGTTGCAACGTAGCTTACAGGGCGTGAAGAGGAGCTTATCCCTTTTGTTGGCTATTCTATTGCTTGCGCTAGCCGCTTGTGGTGACGGTGCGCCATCACCGAGTCCAAGTGAAGCGCTGGTGGTGGTTGCTGCGGCAGAAGCAAGTGGGGAGGCCGCAGACGGAGCTGCGCCAGAACTGGCTGACCCCGGTGCAGCCGAGGTGCTGCCAACGCTGGAGCCGGTGGCGTTGGCCGAAGGTGAAAGACTGCGTGTTGTCGCCAGCACAAGTTTGGTGGCAGACGTTGTGAAGCGGATTGCGGGTGATGCCATTGAATTGACGACCCTCATTCCGCTGGGCGTCGATCCCCACAGCTATACAGCGACACCCGAAGATTTGCGTCTGCTCAACGATGCCCACCTAATCCTGATCAATGGTTTGGGGCTGGAAGAGGCATTGATGCCGGTCTTAACGTCGTTGGATAATCCCGTGCCTGTCGTCAGTGTCAATGCCGGGATTGCGCCGCTGGTCTATCGTGAGCCGTTGGATGCAGCCGAGGACGCTCCGGTAGAGGGTGAAGAGCATGGCGCGGGTACGGACCCGCATACCTGGTTGAGCGTGACCAATGTGCTGGTTTGGGTTGACAATGTGGTGGCAATGCTTTCTACATTGGACACAGCGAATGTTGATAACTACTTTAGCAATGCAGGAGCCTACCGCGAGGAGTTGTCCGCGCTGGATGCTGAATTGCGCGAGCAGATTGATACGCTGCCCGCAGAACGGCGCAAGTTGGTGACGGACCATCAGGAGTTTGGCTATTTTGCCAGAGACTATGGTTTTGTTGTGGTGGGGGTAGTCATTCCTGCTACCAGCACTCTTGCCAGCCCTTCGGCTCAAGACTTGGCCGCGCTTCAGGATGTGATCAAGGCTGAAGGTGTACCGGCTATCTTTGTAGGTGCCAATATTAGCAGCAGTGTGGTCAACCAATTAGCGGCTGATTTAGGCGTTGAAGTTGTGCCTGTCCATACCAGTTCACTCACTGAGCCCGATGGCCCCGCACCCGACTATCCTAGTTTGATGCGCAATCTTGTGAACACCATTGTCACAACCCTCGCCGAGTAACTTAACATAACGTTTGCCACCATCGTTCATCACGCTGCCACGCTGAAATCCAGCGTGGCAGCGTTTTTGATTGCTCTTTTGGCGTGCATGGGAAAGGGATTACTGGCAAACGATGCATCTTACACGGATGCCGAGCGGGCCGTTTTCTGCCTGCTCAACCAGGTGCGCACCGTCAACGCGTC
The DNA here is from genome assembly GCA_946885925.1 of uncultured Litorilinea sp. The sequence continues at coordinate 2,323 of CAMPHP010000382.1, read as the reverse complement.
CGGATGGATTGTCCGGGTTGGTGCAGTATCCAGATCAATGGTTGCCGTTCGCAGCCATCGCCACATTGTCGTCAAGTCTCTGCCCACAAACCCGAAGCGCTCAAACAGCCAGGTTGGCATAGGGAACCGCGGCGGCGCAGTGCCCATTACATCGCGATATGCCGAGCGACACTGATCCAGCGATTGCACGTCACTCGCGAGCACCAACTCCCTTCCAACGAACCAGTCGGGGGCAGCAAATGCCTTTGCGACAATGGTGCCAAGATCGTCCGCACAAATCCAAGGAACACTATAAGATGACCCTATGAGCGCTGGCATGACATGCCATGTAGAAACAGCCGGAAAGAATTTTTTGTCGGTCATCAACTCCATGAAGGCCATTGGACGCAGGATCGTCAATGGTAAATCCAACGCTTTCATGTGTTCCTCAATTTGCAGTTTTGTTTCCCATGAGGGAATGTTGGTGTCCCTTTTCCCAATGCCAGCGGAGCCATAGACTAGATGCTGCACACCGCTGGCCTTGGCTACGTCGGCGACATTCTTACCCTGTCTGACCTCCTGGTCTGGTCCACTGATGAAAGGGTTTTGCACGCTGTATACACCATATGCGCCCTCAAAGATCTGCCGGAGGGAGGCTGCGTCACCCATGTCGCCCTGCACCATTTCAACGCCGATCGCCTCTAGAGCTTGAGCCTGCTTGCTCGTAGCATTTCGAGTCAACCCGCGGACATGCCAACCATCCTTAAGCAAGTGACGGCTTACAGCACTACCTTGGAGACCCGTAGCACCGGTAACAACGATGATTCTGCGTCCCAAGTCTGTCATGGCGTTTACTCCTCGTTCAGGTCTGGCTGACAATCACTCTGCACACATCTACATCACTAGCAAAAGATTGGAAAGTCGATCATATGTCATGTTATCACAAGTTGCACGCTAGCGGACATGAGGTGCAAAATCAACCAGGGCACTCTAGGCGGAAGTCGAGCTACACTGTTTGGATCTGATCGCTCTGCTCTCAGTTTGCATTGAGCATGGATGCACGTCCCCAACCATAACAACGAACTCGCACTCAGCGCGCGCCCGGATAGCTGGCGGGTGGATGCTTGCGTAGCTCCTCTTCAATGAGATCAGAGCCAAGACCAGGCCGGTTGCTGATTTGTAAATGACCGTTGCGAATCTCAAAAGGATGGGTCATAATGTCGTCACGCCAAGGTGCATCGTCCACGTCTAGCTCGTGAATAAAGAAGTTGGGAATGGTAGCGCAGATGGCAGAAGAGACGAGGGTGTTGATCGGGCTGTGACAGTTATGCGGTGCAATCAGCGTGTCGTAGGTGTGGGCATAGTCACAGATCTTCTTGCCCATTGTGATCCCGTTCCAGGCAAAATCGGGCATGAGTACATCTTGCGCGTGTAGCTCTAGGTAGGGCTTATAGCCGTGGGTGCCAAAGATACTTTCGCCGGTGCAGATCGTGGTCTTTGTGGATTCGCGAATCATACGCAAAGCCTGGGGGTCAAGCGTTTCAGTTTCGAGCCACATCAGGTTATAGGGCTCGAGGGCACGCGCCAACTGAATCGCCCCGCCCAATTTGAAGGTAAAGGCCACATCCAGGGCAATACCCGCATCGGGGCCAAGTTCCTCGCGGAAGATGCCTACGATGAGTTCAGCGTTGCGGATGACCTCGGGCGGGCAATCTCCGGCATGGTTGCTCATGCGATTGAGCAAGGGGCGCGTCTCTGGATAATCTTCTAGCGCAAACAGATTGGTCTTGACTGCGGTATAGCCCTTTTCGCGCACTTCGGCACAGAGACGGCGCAGATCGTCGCTGGTCTTGACTGGGGGAATGCTGAGCCGCTCTGCATGGCGAGCGCGGACTGAGCCACAATGGGACCAGTAGAGGCGCAGTTCATCGCGCATTTTGCCGCCGAGTAACTGCCAAACAGGCGCGTTGAGTACCTTGCCGCGAATGTCCCAGAGTGCCGAGTCGATGCCGGACATGGCTTTCCAGGCTATCCCACCCACATGACGCAGCGATGCGGTGGAAAGATCCCACCAAATGGCTTCGGCCTGCATGGGGTCGCGGCCAATCACCCACTCGGAATAGCGTTCTACCGTAGCCGCCACCGGCCCTGGTGATCCCCAATCGGTACAATCCCCCCAGCCTACAAGACCGGGTTCGCTCGTTTCAACTTTGACAAAAGTCCAGGGGCGAAAGCCGCCATCGACAATAAAGGTCTTGACCGCGGTAATCTTCATGCTTTTTTCCTTCTTAGCTCTGGGTGGGGCAGGATAATCGCAAAAGTGGACAGAATATAGCCGATATTT
>CAMPHP010000381.1 GCA_946885925.1 uncultured Litorilinea sp. | reverse complement strand
CTCCTCCAGGCGCAACTGGTCGGCGTTGCGAATCACAGGGACCAACAGCCCATCCTCTACTGCCACTGCCAAACCGATATGCACCGAATCATTGGCAACAATGCGCCCATCACTCCACGCAGCATTGACGCGTGGATGTGCGACCAGCGTCTGCGCCACTACCTTCACCAACAAATCGGTATAGGTGAGCTTGCTCTCGCTGCGATCTTGTGCGTTGCTATGCCATTTCTTGAAACGCTTTGCATCCACATCGCGTGCCAAGAAGAAATGGGGTACGGTTGTCCAGCTTTGGGTCAGCCGGTCGGCCATCACCTTCCACATGCGCGACATCGGCACTTCGCTACCCGTGCCACTCGTTGCTGGCGCAGCCGCTGGTTGGGCTTGGCTTACTTCACGCTCAACCTCTTCGCTGACTGCCTCAAAGTTCAGTACATCTGCTGCCAACACTGCACCGTCTGGCCCGCTGCCTTGCACCGACGCCAGATCAATCCCCGCTTCCGCAGCCAGGCGACGTGCCTTGGGCGAGGCCAAGACGCGCCCGCTCGGCTGCATCTGTGTCGAGAGATAGGCGAGGACATCATCTTTTTGAATGCGGCTTCCCGCAGGCTTGATGCGCGACACGTCAATGCCATGTTCCGCCACCATACGTGCCGCCACAGGAGTCAACGGCGCGATTGTGCCATTGCCAGAGGATGGTGCGGTGGGGGATGCTGGTGTAGGTGGGGGCGTGCTGCGCGATGGGACGCTGGGCGTCGCGGGCGGCGTGGCTGGCGATGGGGCCGGTGCGCTTGATTTGGGCGCGCTGATCACCTCATCGGGCGCGGCAATGAGCGCGATAACCTGTCCTACAGGGATCTCATCACCTTCCTTCGCCGTTACATTACGCAGAATCCCCGATGCCGACGCCTCGATTTCTACATCAGTCTTATCCGTGGCGATCTCCATGAGAGGCTCGCCTTTGGTCACGCTATCGCCTTCAGCTTTCAGCCAGCGCAGCAGCGTACCCGTCTCTTGGTTCATGCCCAAGGCGGGCATGTAGACTTCCTTTGCCATCTATGCTGCCTCCTGCTAGGCGCGACCGCAGAGTGTTTTCGCCATTGCCACAACTTGATCCGGTGAGGGTACGGTCAAATCCTCTAGCACGGGTGAGAAGGGAATGGGTACATCGCGTGCGCCGATGCGCTTTACGGGCGCATCCAAGTAGTAGAAAGCACCATCCGCAATCACCGATGCCATTTCGGCGGTCACGCCATAGCTTTGATAGCCTTCATCTACCACAATGGCGCGGCTGGTCTTCTTGGCTGATTCGATCAGCGTTTCATGATCCAGCGGCAAGGTTGTGCGCGGGTCAACGACCTCGGCGCTGATGCCGAGTTGGGCCAACTGTTCTGCTGCTGCCAGCGCCACTTGCACCATGCTGCTCGTCGCTACAATGGTCACATCCTCACCTGTGCGCTTGATGTCCGCCACACCGAGAGGAATCGTGTATTCCTCGGTTGGAACCGGGCCTTTGGTCTGGTAGAGCATCTTGTCTTCAAAGATCGCCACCGGATTGTCATCGCGGATGGCACTCTTCAGCAGGCCTTTGACATCATAGGGTGTCGAGGGAATGACCACCTTCAAGCCTGGGACATGGCTAAACCAGGCGTGGAGTGACTGCGAATGTTGCGCGGCTGAGCGACGGGTTGCGCCCAGTGTCGTCCGCAACACCATTGGCACCTTGAGCTTACCGCCCGACATATAATGGGTCTTGGCGGCCTGGTTGACCATCTGATCCATTGTCAACGTAATAAAGTCGCCAAACATAATATCCACAATCGGGCGCATGCCGGTAATTGCTGCGCCAACACCCAAACCTGTAATACCAGCCTCCGAGATGGGCGAGTCGAGAATGCGTTCTGGGCCAAACTCATCCACCATGCCCTTTAGCACCTTCCAAACAGTACCGGCTTCAGCAACATCTTCGCCAATAATAAAGACACGCGGGTCACGACGCATCTCCTCGGCAAGTGCCTCACGCGCGGCATCAGCAAAGGTCATTTCGCGCCCGTTAGGATTCTTCACAGCCAAGCTAAACTTGGGTTCATGTACGGTAGGCATAGAGATGTTAGGCATAGACATTAGTGTCTACCTCGCTAGGATCAGGGAAGGGTGCATTCAAAGCAAATTCAACCGCAGCATCTACCTCGGCGCGCACGTTTTCATCAATGCGAGCCAGAACAGCGGCTTCTACACCAATCTCGGCAACCAACCATTCGCCCAAGACCTTGATTGGGTCGCGCCCGCCTCGCCACCATGATTCTTCGTCCTTGCTGCGATAATAGCTGCGTTCAATATCGCCTACATGATGGCCGAGAAAACGGTAGGTGTGGCAGAGCAGGAAGGCCGGGCCTTCACCGCGCCGCGCCCGTGCCACTAATTCGGTCATGGCTGTATAGACGGCACGCACATCTTGCCCGTCCACCTCGACGGTATGGACGCCAAATGCACGCCCGCGCTCGGCCAAAGAACCCGCAGCAGTTTCGCTGTTATGTGTATACTCGTTATACTGATTGTTTTCACAGACATAGATCACAGGTAATTTCCACAACTGTGCCATGTTCATCGTCTCATAGATGAGACCTTGCCCCAGCGCACCGTCGCCAAAGAAGCAGACCGCAACTTGGTCACTCTTCCGCATCTTGATCGACAGCCCTGCGCCTGTTGCGATTCCGGCGCTTCCCCCGACAATGGCATTAGCTCCCAGGTTGCCAGTATCCTGGTCGGCAATGTGCATTGAGCCACCTTTGCCCTTGCAGTATCCGGCGGCTTTGCCCAACAGTTCAGCAAACATGCGATCCAACGCCGCGCCCTTTGCCACACAATGACCGTGGCCGCGGTGGGTGCTGGTGATATAGTCATCCTTACGCAGCGCCTCGCACACACCTACTGCCACTCCTTCTTCACCAATGTAGAGGTGCGTCAATCCGGGCATACGCGCGCTGGTATACAACTCGTTCGCGCTCTCTTCAAAGGCGCGAATCTTGTTCATCTGTTCATACATGTGCAACCACTGCTCTGGGTCCAGTTGCACAGGCTCTACCGGAGCCAACGTGGTCTGATAGCCTATCGGTCGTGCGACCATAATTCCTCCCTAACGTCCTTTTTTACTCAGTACAACCCTAAGGGCAGGCACAAACCTGCTCGTAAAATTGGTAATTACCAAATAACGACTTGGCAAAGTTAATCATTCGGCATCAGCCTTCCTCAAAGTCACCTAGAGGGTTCCCGAACTTCGAGGAAGGCGCTTACACGCGACGAACATCAATTTCGGCTGATCCCCGCTTCGGCAAAGGCCCTTGCCATGACAGCATAGGTCTGCTTAGCCGCAGCTAGAGAGTCATAATCATAAAGTTTTTGGATCATAAGACTGATTTCGACGGTAACGTGACCCCTATACCCCAGACGAGCCATCTCGCGGAGATAGAAGACATAATCAAAGTCACCCTCACCAGGAATTAAGAATTCAAAGTTGGGCACCTGCCCGCGTTCATCCCGGACATGTGCGTGAACCGCCACTGGCACCATCAACTCCACCGATTCGGTAATACTATAGCCCTGGATGTTGAAATGACTGATATCAAAATTTACCTTGAGATAGGGTGAATTGATTAGATTGATTAGCTCTAGCATCCGCTCCGGTGTGCTAACTGCCGCGTCGTAGTGCGGCTCCATTGCAATGACCACGCCACGCGCTGCGCCATATTCCACGAGTTCGCCGAGGCGATCTACTAACATAGACTTGACTGTCTCCCACTCTTCTGGCTTACCACCAGATGTAGTGTCGAGAACAGGTGGTTGATCGCCCAGCGTCCACTCCACACACAAATCTACGGTATCGCGCAGCCGCTTAAAGTTGAGCGCATGAATCTCCGGCTCCTGCGCCACCAAGGAAGTGTTCCCCGTTACTGCGGGCAGTTCTAGTCCGTAATCTTGGATCAGTTGCAGAACTCGTTTGCGCTCTGCCCCATCCATAGAATACAACTCCATCGTATAGCCCGGAATCACCGTCAGTTCTAGGCTGTCAAAACCCGTTTCAGCCAAAAATGGCACAATGGTGTCAATGGGTACGGTCGGCATACCCCAGGTGCAATAGCCAAGCTTCATAGTTGACTCCATTTCCGCCGCATGTGGCCCTGGCTTTTGTCAGTTGACCACAGGTGGACGCTGCCGCCACGTCTGAGTTGCTTGTTCAAAGGCGTGCGCCAATTGTAACACGCCCAGGTCATCTTGATGCCGTCCCACAATCTGAATGCCCACAGGCAACCCGTCGGGAGTGAACCCACACGGCACTGAAATCGCGGGTAGTCCCGTTACTGTGATGTAGTAACAAGAGCGCATCCAATCAATATAGGTGCCCATCTGCACCCCCTCAATCTCGGTGATGTACTCCTGCGTCACTGGAAAGGGAGGTACTTGGGTCACTGGCATCACCATAAATTCATAACGTTCCATAAAGATACGCACACGGTGATAGAGTTCGGTGCGTTTGGCCTCTGCTCGTGCCAACTGCGGCCCTGTCGTCTTCAGCCCTTCTTCGGCATTCCAGACCACTGTCTCTTTGATTTTGTTGGGATGTTGGCGGATCAGGTCTGTGTAGCCCAGTTCACAGGAGCAGGCG
>CAMPHP010000380.1 GCA_946885925.1 uncultured Litorilinea sp. | reverse complement strand
GTTGTAACTCCGAGGAAGGTCTCTGCGCGGGTTGGATCAGACCTTATCCAGTAAGAGTCATCCTATACGGAATATAGGTTATAATTAGAGCAATACTCTTCTGTGTAGCGGGATTTCGGCTGTCCGACTTTTTCTATCTTTATCAGCACCAACCACCCCTAACCGATTGCGAGTGCACATGCACCTTCTCGACCGCGGCATCTTGGTACAGGGCGTTCCAGGCAGTAGCCGTGCCATCTTTACCTTTCCACAGCTAGCGGTATTGCACGATGGGACGCTGCTGGCGACGTGCCGCGTGGGAAGCAGCAAAGATGGGGCCGACGAAACAATCGAGCTATACCGTTCGCGTGATGGTGGGCGTAGTTGGCAAGGGCCGGAAATGCCTTTTGCTGTGCCTAGCATTGATGGCGCGCAAGGGTCACTCAAGCTCTGCTATCTGACACCGCTGGCCCCTGACCGTCTGGTGGCCGCGGCGATGTGGGTGGATCGTTCCACCTATCCCAGCCAACCGCTCTTTAATGCCGATACCGAGGGCTGCCTACCAATGGCGATCCTGCTGGCGGAGTCTGCCGACCAGGGAGTTACGTGGTCAGCGTGGCGGCACATTGCCATGCCGGAGGAAATCGGCCCGCCCAGCTTGACCAATCCGATCATGCTCTTAGGCGATGGCACGCTGGCGATGAGCATCGAGACCAATAAACACTATCACGACAGCTCGCCGTGGGCACAGCGGGTTGTCTTCTTCCATTCGCACGATGGGGGGCAAAGCTGGCATGAGCCAACCGTGGTCGGCTTTGACCCAACGGGGCGAATCTTCAACTGGGATCAACGCTGTGCGGTCGCTTCTGATGGGCGCATTGGCACTTTCTGCTGGACATACGACACGCAGACCACACGCTACCTCAACATTCACCGCCGCATCAGCAGCGACAACGGGCATAGCTGGTCGCAGCCTGAGGATTTGGGCTTTGCCGACCAAGCAGCCCATCCGGCAGTGCTGCCCGATGGCCGCGTCGTGCTGGCATGGGTGGATCGCTTTGGCAGCCACAGCATACGCGCTCGTCTCGCCGTAGACATCGCAGCACCCTTTACGCCTGAGAGCGAAACGGTGCTCTATACGCATGGCGAGCAGGCAAACCAAGAAGATGACACGGGCGCGCTCTTGGCAGAGATGGGGCTGTGGAGCTTTGGCCTCCCCTATGCCGAGACATTGCCCGGTGGCGATGTGCTGGTCGTCTATTATGCGGGGAACGCCGCGCAGATGGATATCCACTGGGCGCGGCTGGGGATTTAGGCAGAGGGCGCTTGTGAGAGAATATGCACAATGCCCTGCCCGCCATCAACGATCACGCTATCACCTGTCTTGAGTCGCGCAGTTCCATTTCCAGTCCCGACCACAGCAGGAATACCGAGTTCCCTGGCGACGATGGCAGCATGAGATAGGGGCGCACCTATATCTGTGATGATGGCTGCGGCTTTGGGGAATAGAGGTGTCCAGCCCACATTCGTTGTTCTGGCAACGATGATTTCGCCCGGTTGCAGCGTTTCTCCTTCTTCAGGGCTTGCGAGGACGCGCACACGTCCTTCGATCCTGCCTGCCGCGCCAGGATACCCTTTGAGTGTTTCAGATGCAGAAATCGCCACAGGGATGGTTGGATCATAGTAGTCGAGCCTGCGATTTGGGTCTTTTACCCATTCCGTTGGATGAAAGCGCCCGCGAATCACCGATGGGAAGGGTGGGAATGCCTTATATCTTTCGTAGTTCTCTTTGCGAGCCGGAATGTGCTTTACGGCAGAGTCATTTCCAGCCAGCAGTTGCTCAACATCGCCATGATAGAGAAAGAAGATGTCTTCACCGACGCCCGTAAGATCTCCTGCTTTTAGGGCAAAGGTACGGACGACACGAAAAACCCTGACAAATTCGGAACGGGCTGCTTCTCGTAGTTGAGCGCCTTTCGATGCTTTTGCGAGTTGCTTCTCAAGCCACTTTGCCTTTCGTGGGTAACGCGCAAGGAAGCGATTTTTTGCCTCTTCATAGTGAGCGCGCTGTTTGGCAAGCAGCGCATCCACATCAATTTTCGACTTCTCAAATTCCTCTATTTGTTTGTCAAGCCACTCTGGATCTTCAGCGGGGTGAGGAATGGCTAGCTCAAACTCATGTGGCCCGCGGTGGCCGTATTGCGTCAAATATTCCTCACGGGTCATTTGACCCTTCACGATCTGTGAAATGCCCATTAGCGGCCCCAGGCTAGCGAGTTGCGAGGCTCCACGCAGATTCGATAGAAGTGTGCTGGCATCCTCTGTGCCGACCAGTTTTGTGAGTTGCCTTTCCAACCTCATCACATTTACAATCCCGCTTGCACCCGCGGCATGACTCCACCACGCCTTGATGCTATACGGCTGAAGTTCGTTCTTCCACAGTGAGAGCAATTCGGCTTGACTACTTGTTGTGCGAATGCGCGCCACCATCTCCCTAGACCAAGCAGGTGTACGCTTGAGATACTCCTGCAAATCCTTACGAGCGGCTAACAGCTTTCGAGCTATACGTATTAAGCGTGGGAGCATCTCCCGAAGTAGCTCTAGACGTGTTGCGGGGTAGATGGGGATATTGATGCCCTCTGGTATCGGACCGAATAAATCACCAAGAAGATTGGCGACACGCTCTACACTCAAACCCGTTATCATTGCAGCTACAGAGATCCTGCGGCTGATATTTGAATAAGCTCTTCCACAGATATTGCCAGACCACACATAATATCCAGGGATATAATTGGTTTCGATGTCGTACCCTCTTACGAGGCTCCAGGTCAAAGGTGAAAAGGGATCAGGAACGGCTTCGGCGATATTGGTATTGATCCAAAGGGCATCTTCAGCCAAAGAATCATTAATTTCATAGGTTTCCAAATTACCCGGACTCAATGTGGTGATGGGCCTAGCTTGCAGCAGGTAGAGTTTCCCATCTGCCACAGCCCATTCAATATCCTGGGGAGCAGATAGCTCTTTTTCAAGTTTGGCAGCCAACTTATATAGTTGCGATGCGTATGGCTTTAACGCATCTGGACCCTCGTACTTGCCTTTGGGGCGAACCAGCTTAAATGGATGTGCATTGGCTTCACCAGAGACCAACTGCTCTCCCAATCCATAAACGAAATTACCAATCATAGCTTCATAACTACCGGTGATCGGGTCCGCTGTGAACAACACCCCGGATAGTTCAGATTGCACCATCAACTGAACTACTACCGCAATTTCATGAGCGTGTTCTATGCCTTTCAAGGTGCTATAGACTTTTACTCGCTCTGATTCTCTTGATCTAAAAACTGTATAGATGGCTTCTTGGATCTCCTGATCAGTTTTGACATTGAGGACTGTTTCAAATTCTCCTGCAAAGGAGGCCGAAGCGGAGTCTTCGCTGAGGGCAGATGACCTGACTGCAAAGCGTGCATCTTTATGTTCTTCTCGAATCGCATTCAAATGAGCTTTGATTTCGTCCCAAGCTTTAGGATTCAATTCTTCGTTCTGAAAAGCTGACGGCAGAATCACAAAACCTTCAGGCACGGGGTACCCGCTCTGAAACATTTTGGCAAGCATGCCACCTTTTCCCCCTGCAAATGGCTGTAGCTCAGGAGTCAGTTCTTTAAAGCTTTTGACCATACTTGTCATTGGGGCACTGTTTGTCATTGGGGCACTGTCTCTGTGGGCACTGTTTGTCATCGGAGTACTCATTTGCTCTCTTGACACAGATACACGCCTTACAAAATTCGACACCTTCAGATAAACAAAACGAAATCGAGGCCAATTTACATGCGTTGCTTGATTCTGTATGTATTACTCCACTACTTCATGAGGTAAACTTACTATCAAATCCACGTAAACTACCTGCACCGAGGGGAGATTCGAATATGGCACCATTTGATCCAGCAGTTCTTGATGCCTTCAAGGAGTTTGACTCAGCGACGATCTTTAACGCCTTGGTGTTGAAGACAGGGCTGCCCAACGAGGAGTATACGAACCATTCAATTCGCTGCTTGCTGCCAGATTGTGGCTCTGCAATTGGCTATGCGGTTACGTCGGAAGTGACCACGAATGACCCGGACTCGCCCGCGCTGGATTGGTTGGATTATTACGAGTATCTGGAAGCTACACCGGGGCCGTTGATTGCGGTGATGAAGGATGTAGATTCGCGGCCGGGTCGCGGGGCCAGCTTTGGGGATGGGATGGCGACGATTCACCAGCGGCTGGGTGTGGTAGGTGCGATTGTGGATGGGACTGTGCGCGACCTGGTGGGGATTCGTAAAGTAGGGCTGCCGATATGGGCCTGGGGTACTGTGCCTGGTCACGGTGTCTTCAACATAACGCGCTTTAACACCCCGGTCACTGTGGGTGCGGTGCGCGTGCGTCCCGGCGATTTGATCTTTGCCGACGCTGATGGCTGTGTACGCATTCCCAGCCAGGATGCTGAGGAGATTCTCCGGTTGGCGGATGGCGTGCGCACGCGCGAAGCGGGGATCTTTGCCCTCTATCGCTCCCCCGATTTTACCGTTTCCAAACTGCGCCAGGCGCGCTAGGGGGACACCAAACCAATGAGTGCTTGGCAATTTACCGATGCGGATCGTGAGTTTTTGGCGCTCTATGTAGCACCGTATTTGCAAGATCGTATTTTTGATGCC
>CAMPHP010000379.1 GCA_946885925.1 uncultured Litorilinea sp. | reverse complement strand
CAGTTGCTTATCCATTGCACAAACGCTACCCTACGACATCTATACAACTATGACAATTCTTACATAACTAGAAAGGACATAGCGTCTAGTGTAAGTAGATTGAAAGGAAATGTCTATGCCGCCCTTCACGCAACCCAGAGTTGTCACTTTATTTATTTTGTGCAGCACTCTATTCCTTTTTGCCTGTTCGCCTTCGCTGTATGCACTGCCCGCTACAGGTACGGCGGAGCCTGCGATAACGGTTGTTGGCGAGAATTCCAGCAACAGAACGGCTAACGAGGCAACAATCCGTGTTCCCCAAGATTATGCCACGATCCAAGCCGCCATTGATGCGGCGGTGAATGATGATGTGATTGTCGTTGCGCCAGGGACGTACGATGAAACGCCTGAGATCGCTGGCAAACGCATTATTCTGGCTTCGGAGTTTTACCTGACGCAGGATCGCTCCTTCATTGACCAAACCATCATTGATGGTGGCGGCGGACCGGCTGTCGTGCGTATCAATAACAGCGCCACTGGCACACAGATCATCGGCTTTACCATCCAGAACGGCGTTGATGGCGTCGATCTCTATACGCAAGCCTCGATCCTGGACAATAGAGTCCACATGACCACTGATGGCATTGACAGTGCAAATGGCGGAGGGTTGATCCGGGGCAATCTCTTTGAGAACAACCAAGATGATGGCGTTGACTTTGATAAAGACAGCTCAGGCATGATTGAGAACAACATCATCCGTAACAATGGCGATGATGGTATCGAGATCCGCTTTCATGACTACAGTGGGCCGCGGCTGAACATCGTGATTCGTGGCAACACGATCATGGGCAATGATGAGGATGGCATCCAGCTTATTGACTATCCAGGTCTGACCGATCGCGTGATCACCATCGAGCGCAATTTGATCCAAGGCAGTACCGATGTAGGACTTGGCCTGATGGATAACGGGGAAACGAGCGAAGACTATCGCGCCGCAAGCATCCCAGAGCGCATCTATGTCCTCAACAACACCTTTGTTGACAATCCCTATGCCATTACAGGCGGCGACAACCTGATCGCGCTCAACAACATCTTCGTAGGTGCTTCTGTGATGGCCTTGAAGAATGTGGATGGCAGTTCGGTGGTTGCCCACAGCCTCTTTGCCAACAATGCGGTAGACTCCAGCGGCAGCAATGTGGTTTCACCCACGATCCTGGCGGATCCACTTTTGGATACGGCCTTCAAGCTGCTCCCAGGCAGTCCTGCCATTGATGCGGGGACAGCCACCTATGTCCACAATGGCGAGATGGTGCTCGACTATCCACCTGGCACCTATGCAGGAAGTGCGCCCGATCTAGGCTGGCATGAATTCGGCCTTACCAGTCCTACACCGTCGCCGCAAGAGACGGTTATACCCCGGCCCCATCACATCTACCTACCCAGCATTAGTTGACCAGGAGATTGAAGGAGGCTCGAGGATAAGCTCAGAGCCTCTTAACGGATCGAGAAAGAGTGAGAGAATCACAATAGGATCATGATAGTTACTTTTGGCTAGAACAAACGTATTATGATATAGAGGATGCTCTATGTAGAGCATTTCGCTGGCTGCCCCTCATCGTGCTACTTTTTGAGGGTGCAAGGTTGATCCCATTCAGAACAGGAGATACCCCCATGTACGCCTTGCAGAATAATCGTCGCCATGCTGATATGATCGCCAAACAAGTCCTGCGCGCGCACGTAGATCAGTTATCTCCGGCCAAACAGCGCGAGTTTATCGCAGTCGCCTTTGGGCTGATAGCGAAACGGACTGGTGTGAGTGAAGCTGAAATGAGGGCAAGATACTTGCCTCGTGTGCGCGCTATAAAGCAGTAAACTGCTCAAACCTGCCCTCGAATTATCCATAGCCCCTTGCGTGACTGCCCGCTTTATGTGCGCGAGTAGTCACGGCTGCATGCCCTTTTATGCCGGATAAGCGATGTGGGTTAGCGTCAACCAATCAACTGCAATTTATAGGCTCGTGCCACAAAGTAACTTGGCATGTAGTTGCGAATCGGGTTGCCATCTTCTGTAGGCCTGCGATCTTCATAAAAGCCTATAATCGCAAATCCAGCTCGCGTCAGTCCACCCAACTGCGCTTCCATCGAGTGGCTAAAATGAAACATTTCCCTGTTGCGAATCCGCTTGGTGACTCACTTGTATGGACAGCATTATGATCGTGGTTGTCTCTTTATGCCAGCGCGTTTACAGTCATGAACAGTCTCGACAAATGGGCTGACGCTCAAGGCCGAGACACACAACAATTCCCGTGATGTTCGAACGAATCCATCGCTCTCATCTTTGACACGTTTAACACACCTGCTCACAAGGAAGCCTTCATGAACTCAGCGTCCCGTATGTTCGTTATTTCGTTAATCTTGGGTAGTGTCCTATCCTGGTTCCAATCCTCACCTTGGCTGTCTGCTCACTCCGATACGGTCAATGAAGATGTGGTTCTAGTGGGGGCGGGTGACATCGCCACGTGTGACTCGACCAAGGATTCAGATACAGCCGCCTTACTCGACATGATTCCAGGAACAATTGCCATGCTTGGTGATGGAGCCTATCCGGATGGCACTCTCCAAGAGTATACCGACTGCTATGGGCCAACCTGGGGACGCCACAAGGCCCGAACCAGACCCGCAGTTGGCAACCACGAGTACCGCGTCAAAGGCGCAGAGGGATATTTCACCTACTTTGGCGCGGCCGCCTCACCCCTAGATGCTCCTTGTACCAAAGATTGCAAGGGGTACTATTCCTATGACCTCGGGGCTTGGCACATCATTGTGCTCAACAGCGAAATTGATATGTCAGTTGGTTCTACACAAGAACAGTGGTTGCGCGCCGATCTAGCTGCGCACGGCCATGTCTGTACCTTGACCTATTGGCACAGGCCGCGTTTTACTTCCAATGACATTGAGAATGAGGAGCGTGTACGGCCACTCTGGGATGCACTGTATGAGTTTGGGGCAGATGTTGTGCTGAATGGGCATAAACACAACTATGAACGATTTGCACTACAAAACCCAAATGGTGAAGCAGACCCAGAGCGGGGGATACGCCAGTTTGTCGTGGGCACAGGAGGTACAACCCACAGCAGTTTTGACACGGTTCAGCCAAATAGCGAAATGCGCGAGTTCCTCACATGGGGCGTGCTCAAATTAACCCTGCATCCGACGAGCTATGATTGGGAATTTATACCTATCGCAGGCCAGACCTTCCGGGATAGTGGGAGTGATGACTGTGTTACCTTTGGCAGCAGCCCGACCAACACGCCAACCCTAACTAACACACCAACTCCGACCCACACACCCACCCCTACCATCACGTCTATCCCGACGGCTACGCCAACACTAACGACAATGGCAACCGCAACGACCACGCCCAACCCGACGATTACGCCCAACCTGACGAGCACGGTGACACCTGATCTCACTGCCACAGAGCCAGTGCTTACGGATGCCACGGCAACCTCCATCGCTACGTCAGCAACCACTGTGCCACAAGGGAATCAACAAACTGCAACACCTCAGCCCGACCGATTGTACCTTCCCCGCATCATCCCTTAACACGCCTTAACGCTCGAGATGAGCAAGGCGCTAGGGCAATCCTGGTGTCTTGCTCATCCTTGAAATCTACTTTTGGGGTCTAGACGAAAGATCCATTAGGTAAACGTATAGCAACAGCAGTACAGGCACCTATTGCTTCCTTTCCCCATCGCCACTATACTGATCAGCACCCCGCAATCTGGTTGGCTACTATGTCCGGTTGTGCTAGTAGCTCATACTTGATAAGGCTGAGAATTTCCCCTTCATTCTTGCTTTCTCCACGAACTTGGGCGCTGGCACTGTATCGCTCCTTATATTCTTCACATCGAGAGATGATAGAGAGAAAACAGGGAGAGATGTGTCGATCCTGCCCTATGGCTTCGCACGCTCCTTTCATTCGAGAGACAGGCAAGCCCAGGAGCAGGAAGGGCTGAAAGGAAAATCTCATGCAATCGCCAACACGGGTGCTCATCATTGCAGCATTTGTCCTGGGTATCGCGATCATTGCGCTCAACTACTCACCTTGGCTATATGCGTATACCGGTTCTGTAAGTGAAGATCCTGTAATTGTCGGTGCAGGTGACATCGCAAAATGTAGGTCGACCAAGGATTCAGATACCGCTGCCTTACTCGACACCATTTCCGGAACAGTTGCTATGCTTGGTGATGGAGCTTATCCCAATGGCACTCTCCAAGAGTATACCGATTGCTATGGGCCAACCTGGGGACGCCACAAAGCACGCACGATGCCTGCCACTGGTAATCATGACTATTACACGGACGGTGGAGAGGGATACTTCACCTACTTTGGTGCAGCGGCTTCACCTCTCGACAGTTCATGCACAAAAGACTGCAAGGGGTACTATTCCTATGACCTCGGTGCTTGGCACATTATTGTCCTCAACAGCGAGATCGATGTGTCGGAAGGCTCTCCACAAGAACAGTGGTTACGCGCCGATCTGGCTGCGCATGACAATGTCTGCACCTTAGCCTATTGGCACAGACCACGCTATAGCTCAGGCAAGCATGGCAACAGCGAGATCATGACGCCCTTCTGGCAAGCTTTGTATGAGCAGGGTGCGGATGTCGTGCTCAGCGGGCATGACACCCTC
>CAMPHP010000378.1 GCA_946885925.1 uncultured Litorilinea sp. | reverse complement strand
CGGAGCTTGGCCGCGTGCAAATAATGATCGAAGTGAGCTAGTGGCAGATAAAGACCTCTACGAACCAGGCGACACTGCACGCATCCTTGTACCCAGCCCCTTCACTGGTCCTGTGCAAGCGCTACTCACCATCGAGCGCGCCGGAGTCATCTCTGCCGAGGTGATTACGCTTGAAGGCAACAGCGAAACCATAGAGCTGCCCATCACTGAAGAAGAGATCCCCAATATCTTTGTCAGCATCATCATTGCCAAGGGTGTGGATGAAACCAATCCCATTCCTGCTATGCGTATCGGCTATGCCCAAATTAATGTAGACACCGCAGCCAAAGAACTGACGATTGACGTAACATCGTCCGCCGAGCGAACCGAGCCGGGTAGCACCGTTGCCTATACCATGACCGTGACCGACCTTGCCGGTGAGCCAGTGGCTGACACCGAAATCAGCGTGGCAGTGGTAGACCGAGCGGTCCTTGCACTGGCGATGCAAAACGAGCAAGATTTGATCGATGTCTTCTATTACGAACGACCGCTGGGCGTCTTGACTTCGGCGCTGCTCACCATCAACCGCGACCGCATGAGTGCACAGTTATCTGAAGGGGCCAAAGGTGGTGGCGGTGGTGGAGATGGCCTGGGCATGGATGTACGCTCTGACTTCCCGGACATTGCCTATTGGCGAGCCGATCTTACCACCGATAGCGAGGGTGTTGTCACCTTCACCGTAGACCTACCCGACAATCTCACTACTTGGCGCTTAACCGCCAAAGCGGTGACAGCAGATACACGTGTGGGTAACGCCACCTATGATGTGGTTGCCACCAAGGATCTCCAGGTGCGTCCCATCCTCCCGCGTTTCTTCACCGCAGGCGATCAAGCTGAAATCGGCGCGGTGGTCGTAAACGCCACAGCTAGCGATTTGGATGATGGAGAATTGACCATTGCAATGAGCGGTGCTGAATTCACGGATGACAGCGATACAGTTTCATCCTTTGACCTCAACGCCAGCGGGCAATATAGCAACGCCTGGCCCATTGCCGTTGACCCAACAGCGACACAGGTGGTGATTACGCTCACCGCCACAGCAACGGCTACTGAAGGAGTCACTGGCACAGCAGGAGTTACAGGTGCAGAAGGTGCAATAGCCCTGTCCGATGCAGTGCAACTCACCATTCCTGTGGTGCGCTATATTGCGCGTGAAACCGTCGCCTCCTCCGGGGAAGTACCCCCCAATGGACTCTTGGAAGCGATTCGCGTTCCTGCTGCCGCGACCGACGAAGGCGAACTAGAAGTCACCATCGAGCCGAGTCTAGCTGGTGCAATGACCGCTGGCTTGGACTTCCTTGCGAACTATCCTTACGAAAGTACAGAGCAGGTTGTGAGTAGAATTCTACCCAATCTCTTTACAGCCCGTGCAGTGGAAGAACTCAACCTTCAGGATACAACACTGGTTGCAAACCTAGAGGACGAGGTCAACACGGGAATCCAACAGTTGGTCACCCGCCAAAACCAGGATGGCGGCTGGGGCTACTGGCCTGGTGAGCAAAGCTCGGTCTTCCTCACCGCCTATGCCTTGTGGGCACTATCTACTGCCGACGCCCAGGGCTACACTGTGCCAGCGCGTTCGATTCAGAATGCAGTGGATTCTATTGAGCGATCCTTCGTGCCTCCCGACCGCATTGAAACGGCATGGCAGTTAAATGAACTCTCTTTCATGCTCTTTGTCCTCTCCGAGATAGGCCAAGGAGACCCAGGCCGCACAAGCACACTCTATGACGTACGCGAGCGATTGGGTGTCTATGGCAAGGCATTCCTCGCCATGACACTTGCCAACCTCCAGGAAGGTGGCGATGAAGACCCTCGCGTTGCCACGCTTCTGGACGACCTCAACGGCAATGCCATCATCACAGGCACAAGCGCTTGGTGGCAGGAAGATAGTGTTGACTTCCGGGGTCTTAATACTGACACACGCACTACAGCCATCGTGCTAGCTGCCTTGGTCAGACTCGATCCCGAGCAGCCTATTCTGCCGATGGTTGTTCGCTGGTTGATGGAAACTCGCCAAGCTGGTCACTGGAGCAGCACGCAGGAGACCGCCTGGTCGCTGATCGCATTGACCGATTGGCTGGAACTCACAGGCGAATTGGCTGGTGAATATACCTGGACCGTCACGCTCAACGACGAGGAGTTGGGTAACGGTGCAGTGACTCCCGACAATGTAACCGAGCCAGTCACGCTGCGTGCTCAGATCACCGAGTTGCTGCGCGACCAAGCAAATGCCCTACGCATCACCCGCGATGGCAGCCAGGGACGCATGTACTACGATACCTATCTGCGCTACACACTGGACGCAGCCGAGGTAGACGCGCGTGATCATGGTGTCGTCCTAGATCGCCGCTTTGCCCTGGCACCGCAAGCTGGCGAAGAGGGTCAAGCCACAAGCGCGGTCAACAACATCACGACGGCCCAAGTCGGCGACGTGATCAGCGTCACCGTCACCATCGTCGCACCGACCGATCTCCATCATCTCCTTGTGGAAGTGCCGATCCCTGCTGGAACTGAGCCTATTGATCCCAACTTGGCAACCACCAGCGATGAATTCATGGATCCACGGCTTACAATGGGTGAGGAAACAGAGCTAGCTGGGCCAACCTGGTGGCGTTACTGGATTCCTAGCTACACCGATATGCGCGACGACAAGGTAGCGCTCTTTGCCACCTTCCTAGCCGCAGGCACATACGAATACACCTTCGAGGTGCGCGCCAGTCTCCCTGGCGAGTTCCGCGTATTGCCTGCCTATGCTGAGCAGATGTACTTCACCGAGGTATGGGGGCGTAGTGCAGGGGAGATCTTTACCATCACGGACTGACACGCTCGCAACTGTCTTCTATGGACGAATATAGACGAAGCCGGCAACCGATCGCATGATCGTACAAAACAAATCGTGCAAAACAAGAAGAGGGATAGGCGATCAGTCGCCTATCCCCTCTTCTTTACCTTACCCATAACCTCTAACACCAATGTCCCACCCTATCAGGCAATTTTGACACGCTCACTACACCGAACAGCGACCATCTGTTCGCCCCAATATACTAGTCTCGCCCCTGCCCAGACCATACTACTCCCGGTCCAAAGACGCCAACGGGCGGGCGATCGTGGAAGTTCTGCTGACAACATCTGCTGACGTGTTTCTCGTTCAAATTCTTCACGTCGCCATTCTGCCAAGGCCAACCAATCGTCTGGAAGTAGCATTACCTTGTCTCCTCGTATTTGGGAACTCTGGCGGTGGCTTTACAACCTCCGAATTGTGTGAGTACTAGTTAGATTTTAGCACAAAAATTCTGGTTTGTCAACTACCAAATAAAATTTGACCAGTTAGACGGCCTGTGTTATCGTCAACCTATGAAACCTATAGACCAATCCCCTATCCTTGATATTGCTGCCTATTTAGACGCGCCAGACGTTCTGCCATCTGGTAAATTATGTCTTGAATTCGCCAACACTGCCGATTGGCATGCCGCCGAGCAACCTATTGAACTCATCACCAGCTATGGTGACTTGGTTGCATGGGCTCAACGTGTGGAGATGATCTCGGCAGAAAGTGCTGAATCGCTGCGAAAACACGCCGCGACCCAGCCCGCATTGGCTGCCCAAATACATGCATGGGCAATTGAACTGCGTGAGGCAATCTATCACATCTTTGTCGCCCACACCGAGGGGGAATTGCCCGATAGCGTAGATCTCGCTCTATTCAATGAAGCCCTACCTCGCGCCTATGCCTCGCCAGAGTTGGTCGCCACGGCGACTGGCTATAGCTGGCATTGGCGTGCTGATGAGAAGGGGCTAGATGGCATCCTATGGCCGATCTTGCGCTCTACTGCCCGGCTGCTCACCGATGGCGACCTTACCAGGGTTGGGCAATGTGCCGACGACCGGGGCTGTGGCTATCTGTTCTATGACACCAGCCGTAACCGGAGTCGTCGCTGGTGTGACATGAACGCATGTGGCAATCGTGCCAAGTCCCAGCGTCACTATGCTCGCCATCGCAACAGCACACCCGAACGCACCTAGTCATCTCATGGTTCGGCTTAAGGTTTATCGCTGGATTAGACGCAGAGACTCTCATCTTTGACGGATCAAGTACCGTCGTTTAGCATAGCCAACGTCAGCGCCCGAATTCTCCCACTAGAAAGAACCGCTTATGTCCGACGATATGGATTTAACCACCAAACTAGAGCGCCTTCCCAGCACATTGCGTGGGATAGTCGATGAATTTCGTAGTGCCGCCCCGCGCGAGCGACTTGAACTGTTGATCGAATATGCTGAAGATCTGCCGGATCTGCCAGATCACCTGGCCGAACAGCGCGATCAGTTGGAGCAGGTACACGAGTGCCAGACACCTGTCTTCCTCTTCACCGAACTAGACGAAGGGGCAGTCCAGTTTCATCTAGACATTCCACACGAGTCACCCACAATTCGCGGCTATGCCGCTATCCTGGCAGAAGGATTTGAAGGGGCTACGCCACAAGCAGTTCTGGATACCCCGGAAGACGTGTATGTACTCCTGGGGCTAAATGAAGCCATCACGCCCCAACGACTGCGCGGGCTCCATGCACTGATGCATTACATGAAACGCCAAGTCAAAAAGTTAACGTAGGCTCACGCCCTATGTCTATCACCCAGGCACCGTCC
>CAMPHP010000377.1 GCA_946885925.1 uncultured Litorilinea sp. | reverse complement strand
GACACCGGCAAGCAGTATTACCCCTTCCTCATCTATCGTGAATTCTACTTCGACAGGTTCTGCATACTCCTCGTCCACTGTGCCTGTAGCCGTAATGGTAAAGGTGCCATCGACGTTAGCCGCCCATGTACCTACTTCCTGAACCGGCAGATCGCCGTTGAGCATGTAGGTGCTGATCAGTGCGTTGCCATCGTCATAGAAGATGGCAACGAGGAACGTATCGGATTGATCCGCGCCAGGGAGCAAGTCAGAGACATAGGGTCCCGATGGGACCGTGCCGGTTGTGACTGTGCTGGTTGTGACGTCGGTTGCTGTCACAGCTTCTGCGCCGGTCGTTCCCTCCACCGGCAGCAAGGTCAACCCACCGTCACCAAAGAGGGCCCCGCCTTCATCAACCAATGACAACGAACCATCATCATTGACAGCAAAGACCAACTCCACAGGCGCGTCATACTCAGTATCAGCCTCGCCACCAGCACCCAACTGACCCGTGAGTGACACCACCAAGTTGCCATCGGCATCCTCGGTCCAAGTACCAATCTCGGTGACGATGTCACCTTCGGCCAGATAATCACTGACCATCCACAAGGTACCATCCTCAGCCGCGGCTAGGGTGATTTGCACGCTAGAGCCGTCAGCTTGAGGCAGGACTTCAGATTGGAAGACCATAGCGCCTTCGGGTATTAACGCCAGCGCATCATTGGCGGACTCGCCCGCTGGGGCCTCACCCGTTGCCTCGGGAGTTTCCTCGCCAGTTGCTTCGGGTGTCGCCTCACCAGTCGCCTCTTCAGTTGCTGCGGTGGGGACATCAGCGGGGATGAGGGTCAGTCCTGCTTCACCAAAGGCACCACCTGGTTCACCTGGAATGACCAGCGAACCATCCTCGGCAATTTCAAAGACCAACTCAATTGGGGCTTCATAATCCCCTTCGGTTGTGCCAGTGACAGTGAGCGTCAGCGTACCATCGCCGTTGTCGGTCCAAGTGCCGACTTCAATGATGATATCTGTGTCGTTCATGTAATCGCTGGTTACTTCAGCGCTACCATCCTCGTAAAGGAATAACCCCACAACCAGCCCTGGTGAATCCGCAGACTCCAAAACGTCCGACTCGTAATAGCCGGTAATGGCAGGGTCAGTCTCTTGTGCGGCGGGCGCAGCCAACAGAGCTGTGGGCACAGGGCCAATCCCCATCGTCAGCGCCAAGACGAGCGCCAACAGCACTGCGGGGATACGTCGCAATTGTTTCATGCAAAAGCTCCTTCCGGTTGAGAACTGCTGTCTATTCAACACATCAATTGAGGGGTGTAGTGTTGTCGTTAGGTGAATGGTGGCTATAGCGCTTCTAAGCATAGCCACCATGACATGGTGTCGCTCCTCCATCATACCACTACGCGCTAGGATTGCTATAGCAGCACGACTTATTTGTAAAAATTTCTGGATGCGCTCAATTTTCAGTCCGGGACAGCCCTTTTGTCTCTCTAGCTTGTAGGCACGCGCCGGTCAATTTGGCGGCAAGTGACTGCACAATCCATACGCCAAGCAGATTGAAAAGGGTGCGCGATTTTCGATCTCTCTGGCGCACCCTACTGCCGTCGCGCCAGCGCTTGGCGCTGGTACTCTGTGGGTTGGTGGAGGGCACGCACGCCATGCATTGCGCGGACTTTGTAGATGTTGTGAACAACAGGCAGGCTTGCGCTGCGAATGGCGTCACATTCTTCAAAGGTATAGTCTTCGCGGTCACGGCTGCGACCCAGGAGCAAGCGGCCTAGTGTCCTATTCTCATCACGCAAAATAATGGATACCTCACCCTCTTCCCAGATCCAATCGGGCGTGGCATAGGCCAAAGTCATCCCTTTATCTGCGATGGAGCCCAACTCCTCTTTTAAGTAGAGTGCTGCACCCTGGGCACGATGGGCATTGACAATCGTCTCTACCAGGCGTCGGGCCAACAATTTATCGTCTAGCGACTCAATCACTTCGGTCACTTGTTTGCCGAGTTCTTTGAGTTCTTTTAAGCGGCTGGGTGCTTCTTTGAAATGCTTATCCACATAGGATTGCAATGAATTTTTGATGGGGCTAAAGGTTGTCGTCAGCACAATGGTTGTAAAGATGGCAACAGCCTGGGACTGTTCCCCTGTGGCTGTGGTAAAAAGCCGTTGTGAAATTGCCATTGAGGTTGAGTAGATCACGGTAAGAATACTCGTCAGCGGCACATAGACCAGCGTGCGATTGAGAATCATATCCACATCCCACAGCCGGTAACGCAGCAAGGCGATACCAATCGTGATGGGGAAAAGCATAAGGGATGCCGCCTGGATTAGGCTGCTGATAATGTTGGGTAGTGTCCCGACTTTGTCCAAGTCAGGTATGAGAAAGGGCAGGAGTTCAACAAGCACCAAAAGCACGGTAACGAGTTGGATCAACCCAAATAAAGCCCATTTGAGCTGCTGGCGCTGGCTGCGTGACGAAAGCTTGCGATAGCGGTAGATGGGCGCAATGATACAGGTGGATAGCAGCCCCAACAGTGACACCGCCACAAGCCCGTAGACTGTGTCGTAGAAGCCACCAAGCTCTCCAATGATCAAGACAACAGGTGATCCTATCCACGCCCATGCTGCCCAGCGCGTCCAGCCCGGCACAAAGTGACCATCGGGAAATAAATAGCAAAGTATGACAAAAGAGAGCAGAGTGATTCCGGGTAGCATAACCACAAGATCGCTCAATGCTGGGTTCACGGTGCGGAAAAGTTCTGAATAGTCAGTGAAAAAGACACCAAAAAGCAGCAAGACCAGCGAGACAAAGAGCGCAAATGGCTCATCGGGCCGGGCGCGAAAGATGAGCAGTGATACCGTTCCGCTGATAATGGCAACCGCAGTAACCAGCCCGATTTGATAGATGGCGTAGATATGCGGCGAGATCCCCACTGTGGTCAGACGCTCTAGCTCCGCAGAGTCCAGTTGCATCGTAAGACAACCGGCTTCATTACAGATTGTGGTCAGCCGCGCATAGCCAGGGCGAACACTAAAGAGGAGAAGATAGACAATGAGGATGACCGCGCCTATCCAGAGAGCTTGCAGTGTGTAGACCAACCAGCGCCGCCGCGGGCGCGGCTTTACCTCAGCCGACGTGCTGATTGTCACCTCCATATATAGGTAGCTCCCTGGCTTATCGAAGTTGATCCGTCCGAGGGACGGCGGTATCGGAAGTACAGATTAGATGCCTATGTAATCTGGTTGGTTTATTGATTTGGTTGATTCACAGAGTGATTGTACACGAAGCATAGTGTACATATTCAGAATACGCATCCAAGTGAATGAAGGCGCGCAGCTATATCTCAAATTTGGCATCTAGCCTGGTGGTGTTGTCGGCGCTGTCATGTCGGAAGCTGCCGAGACCCAACAGTCGCCCACGCTGTCATCCGGGCAGATAATTCGCCACCATGCCGCATCCTGACTTGCTCCGGTGACGCGTGCCATCATCCCACCGGCGACCATGCCAATCACAGAACCATCTTCAACCGGCGCAGAACGGATAGGCACATCTGTCTGGGCGAGGATATAGCCGACGGGTGTCTCCACCACCCTGGCCCCGGCATCTGTTGCTGGTGTGGCTCCAGTCCCATCTCCTGGCAATTCAAAAGTAGTCCATAGATCATTGACCGCCACTTGGTAAGTGCCCGCTGGCATCCCTGACACATCCAATGGCACCACCTCTTCAAAAGGGACAATGGCCTGGGTGCAAATCGCGTCTTCGGGGCGTTCCGTAGTCAACCGAATGCGAAAAGTTGTGCCCGCCGTTACAACCTCGCTGCCGGTGATGGTCGTACAGCCATCGGGTAGGTAGCCGGTGAGGACGGCATGAACCTGGACAGGAAAGGATTCGAGGATACGAACCTCGATATTCTCTACTACTGCGTCGCCTGTTTCAAGAATGGGGGCTGTTCCGTCGGGTGTCGCAACGTCTGTTTCGGCTGCGGATGGAGTTTCTGCCGTGGGTTGGCTAGCCGCTGGCGTGGTCGGGCTGGTGGGCAGAGTCGCCGCGGGAGCCGTCACAGCCTCGGTCGCTGTGGCTTGGGGAACTGACGTTGCAGGCGGATTGTTGCTAGGTTGCGGACCACAGCCCAGTAACAATCCGCCTATCAGCAGCAGCGCGCTAAGTCTGGGTACGAATTTTATGTTCGTCTGAGCCGGCTCTCTCATCATAGCTGTCTTCCTTTGTCGTTGATCTCGGCCTAAATTGTAAGACGAATCGCTGCGCTACGTAAATGGGGTTTTATGATTGCCACTGAATCATGGGTCGTCTCCAGCGTATTATGCTTATCGAATGGTGCTTATGGCCTAGGTGCTTATGGCCTAGGTGCTTATAGCATGGGACGATGCGCGTGGACTACTTGTTCCTCTCTTTGGGCCAATGGGGGCAGAGAGACCCTTCCAGGGTGACAGAGCAACGCGTCCGTCATGCCGGTCTCCCCTGTAAGGGTAGGCATATCTCTGGGCCTCTATCCATGATACTCTATCCATGATAGATGACTAGAAGCAATCCTTTTGTTTGATATCTCGTTTTGGCATCTAGCAACAGCGCGGCTACAGTATCCTTATACCTGGATGATTCTAACAGATTTTAGAGCACCTGCGAGCTATGTCCACCACCCAAACTCCCATCTATAGAAAGCTCCTCAATCGCCTTCTGGAA
>CAMPHP010000376.1 GCA_946885925.1 uncultured Litorilinea sp. | reverse complement strand
GGCCGGGGGTGGTGAATAGGGTTTCGATGGAAGTGGCCGTTAGAGTTGGGTAGGACATGGGAGTAATGTCCAGTCTTTGACGTGCAGACAGGCGTGATAACAGCGGGCGGTCGGTGCGCCTGTCAACACCGACCCCCCGGAGTTGCAGTTGGGCGTTTAGCCGTGACCTACATAGATCGTCTTGGTGCGTGTATAGAACTCGATGGCTGCTTGACCCTGTTCCTTGAAGGTGTTGGCGCTCGATTGTTTGAAGCCGCCAAAGGGTGCTTGCAGGGCGAGACCAGTGGTTGGCTCGTTGATCTTGACCACCCCCGCTTCAATCCGGTTGGCGAACTGGAAGGCGCGTTGGAGGTTGTTGGTTATGATGCCTGCCGAGAGGCCAAAACCGATGGCGTTGGCTTGCTCGATAGCTTCGTCAAAATTGTCGGCGCGGATCACGCTAATGACTGGCCCAAAGATTTCCTCTTGGGCAATGCGCATTCCTGGCTCCACATGATCAAAGACCGTGGGTTGGACAAAATAGCCGCTGTCGTTGGCAATGTCGCCACCTGCTAACAGCTTGGCCCCTTCGCCCTTACCAACCCCAATGTACTCCAGGTCGGTTTTTAACTGATCTTCGCTGACCGCAGGCCCCATTTGTACACCAGGCTCTAGACCGTTGCCCACGACCAGATTGCGGGCAGCTTGGGTCAACGCGTTGACGAATTCGTCAGCAACGCGCTCTTCAACAATGACGCGGCTGGTAGCGGTGCAGGCTTGACCCGTGAGACCAAAGCCACCCGCAACGGCCAGTTTGACTGCTAGATCGAGATCGCCATCGTTGAGGACGATCATGGGGTTCTTACCGCCCATCTCCAACTGCACACGGGTCAGGTTTTTGATGGCTTTTTCATAAATGCCAGAACCAACGCTGTAGGAACCCGTGAAGCTTACGCCATTGATAAGGGGGCTGGATACCAGTACGTCGCCCACGGTGCGTCCAGAGCCAGTGATGAAGTTGACAACACCTGCAGGCAGCCCAGCTTCGACCAGTGCCTCAACGAGGATGAGGCCGGAGTGGGGTGTGAGCGAGGCTGGTTTAAAGACTACGGTGTTGCCGTAGATCAGCGCCGGAGCCATCTTCCAGGCGGGGATAGCGATGGGGAAGTTCCAGGGTGTAATCAGCGCGACCACGCCGAGAGCTTCGCGGCGAGTGTAGAGCAATTCACCGCTCACATTGCTGGGCAGCACATCACCGCCCATGCGCCAACCTTCACCGGCATAGAAGCGGAAGATGTCGCGGGCGCGGGTAACTTCGCCCAGGGCTTCGGTTTTGGTCTTGCCCTCTTCGCGGGTGAGGATGGCTGCGTATTCATCTTGACGGGCATCGAGGATGCGGCTGGCCTTGTCCAGGATGACCCCACGGGCAGGGGGCGGCATGTTTGCCCAACCTGGCAGTGCGGCGCGTGCAGCCTCAATGGCTTTTTGCGTGTCTTCTTGAGTTGCCGACGGGAAGCTGCCGATTATCTCGCCTTTTTTGGCTGGGTTCTCAATGGTGATCGTAGCTCCATTGCTAGAGTCTACCCACGCACCATCGATCAAGTTCTTGTATGTTTGCATCTTCTCTTTCCTATTGTCACTCGTTTTCACTTGAACGGAGTCACGCGACTCGGTTGCTCAACATCTTGCCACCAATCGAAATGTGGACGATATCGCCGGAAGCTAGTGTGAATTCTTCGGGGGGAACAATGCCTGTGCCGGTCATTAGAAAGACCCCGTTGGGAAATTCTAACTCGCGGAAGAGATAGTCTGTCAGATCCTGGAAGGATCGCTTCATCTGGCTGGTCGATGTGTCACCAACAAAGACCATTTGCGCGTCACGCTCGATTTGGAGCTGAATGGTTAAATCGGCCATGTCCGCAGCACTCACAAGGCGGATGCCAGGCCCGACCGCGCAAGAACCGGTATAGGTCTTGGCCTGGGGGAGATAGAGCGGGTTTTCGCCCTCAATGTCGCGCGAGGACATATCATTGCCGATGGCATAGCCTACGATTTCGCGATGGGCATTGATGACCAGCGTTAGTTCTGGTTCGGGAACATTCCACTTGCTATCCTCACGCAGGCGCACCAATCCGCGATGGCCCACCACGCGTCCTCCCAGAGACTTGAAAAAGATTTCGGGACGCTCGGCCTCATAGACTTTTTGGTAGACATCAGCAGCACTGGCAGACTCGGCCTTGCGCGCATCCCGGCTGCGTAGATAGGTAACACCGGATCCCCACACCTCTAGGTCTGGTTCAACCGGGGTCAGTGGATCGCCTGTTGCTGGGTCGCCTGCGGGCATTGCCGCCAATGCCGCAGACATCGCCGCAGCAGGCAGGGCCAACAGTGAGGCAAGGGTTAGGCCACGAGGGAGAAAGTTTCCATCCACAGCCCACCGAGATGCATTTGGGGTGGTATGGCGGGTTAAGTACATAGCTCGCTCCAATTTTGTAGTAAGCCAGTCGATGGACGGCTAGAGTGATTTGTTAGATAATTAGGGCCAGCCAGAAGTGCCAACCGCATCTTGAGCTTTCTGTTAAGCTCGGCTTTTACGCCAAGCAGCATACTCGGCCTTTGTTTCATCATTGGGTGGATAGACTCCCAAAATGCTGGCACCCTGGGCAACCTTGTTTTGGATGAACTCCTCCATCCGTTCCTGCTCATAGGCATCGTGTGCCACTTCTTCGGCGACCTGCGATGGAATGGCTACGACACCTTCGCCATCGCCTACCATGATATCACCGGGCATAATTGCTACACCGGCGCAGGCGATTGGGACATTGATATCGATGGGGTGATGGACTTCAAAGGAGGTCGTAGCGTTGGGCGCTTTGATATAGGCAGGGAGTTCAATTGATTTGAAGTTTGGTGTATCACGCAAGGCCCCATCTGTGACCAAGCCAGCCGCACCACGAGCCTTGAGCCTTGTGGCAAGGATATTTCCCAATGTGGCCGCACGCACATCACCGCGTGCATCCATGACCAATATATCATCCCCATTCACCGACTCGACGGCAATGCGTTGGATATTCTTGGTGTTGTCATAGAGTGTATCGACCAAATCTTCGCGGGTGGGGATATAGCGCAAGGTGAAGGCATAGCCGACCATACGCAGGTTTGGGAGCAAGGGATAGAGGCCAGTCAAGAAGGTGTTGTGAAAACCGCGCTTGATTAACTGGCTGGTCAGCGTCGCAGTAGAAACTGTACGCAACTTGGCAAAGGCATCGGCAGAGATAGTGTGCGGGCGATGGGCTGTAGACATGAGATGCTCACTTCCAGGCTGTAGTCGATTGGAAATTGGAATACGGCCCAGAATGTACACGAGGCACAAAATTCAGAGGAGCAGGCCGTACACATCACATGGAAGATTGTACCACAAGGGGTTGGGATCAACGGGAAACAAGGGAATGAGGAATACGCACAATGTATAGAGAATAAGGGCAAATTTCATTTTTCCCTCTTGGGCGATTGTCATCCTTGTGATCCCCCAAAGAAGGGAGCAGGCATAGCTACCAAGGCTATCCTGCTCCCTTTCAAAGCTTACTATCTATTCCACAGCTTACTATCCTACAGCCTACGAATATTCCACAAAGCCCGTCTTGTTGGCGTTGACCCAATCCCAGTTGATGGGAACGCCGAGGCCGGGGCCTTGCGGAATGGGGACGTGACCCTGGCTGTCGATGGCGTCAAGGCTGTCGCGGTAGCCATCGCCATAGAGATGTTCCGGGTGGCTGGCTGGGGCTTTGGGATGGAGCAAGCCCATTTCGTAGTAGTTGGTGTTGCGAATGGCTGCCATGCACTGGCGTTGGGCTGGGCCGGGGCCGTGGAACTCGATATCGATGCCGAGTGCTTCGCAGGCGTGGGCCAACTTGATGACGCCGGTGATGCCGTCGTAGCCAACATCGCCGCGTACATAATCGGTGGCTTCAGCGATGGCGAAGTCGATGTGCGGCTCTAGCGAGCGAACATGCTCGGTTTGGAGCAAAGGCGTTTTGATCAACTGGCGCAATTTGCGGTGGGCGAATTGCGAAATGCCACCATCGCGATAGGGGTCTTCATACCAGAAGAAGCGCTCCTCGTCACAGGCCCACCCGACTTTTACGGCATCGCCAAAGGTGGTGTATTCGCAGGCGGGGTCGAGCATGAGATCCATCTTGCCGCCAACGCGCTGGCCCACGGCATGGACATTGGCGATCTCTTGGAGAATAGGCGCGCGGCCCCAGCCATGAATCTTGAAGGCGGGATAGCCCATCTCCAGACATTGCTCGGCAAAGTCAGCGAAGGCTTCAGGGGTGGAGAGGCCGTCGGGCTGGTGATCACCGTGATAGGTGCTGGCATAGCAGGGGATGCTCTCCTTATAGCCACCGAGCAGCTTATAGATCGGGGCGTCATAGTACTTGCCTGCAATATCCCATAGGGCAATGTCAATGGGGGCGATGCCAATGCGAGCGACTTGGCGCAAGGCACGGCGTACATCAGAATAGATGCGCTCTCGTTCCAGCGCGCTTTTGCCGATCAGATAGTGGATGAACTGGGGGAGGGTGGAATATTCGGCATTGCTGCCACCTGCATATTCGCCGATGATGCCTACGTCGGTAAAGACGCGCAGGATTTTGCCGCGTGAGGTGACCTTGCCACCCGGTTCATAGACGAGGTTGAAGCCATTGTAATCGCGCCCCATGTTTTC
>CAMPHP010000375.1 GCA_946885925.1 uncultured Litorilinea sp. | reverse complement strand
TCACGGTACAACTGCAGGCTCTTCGCCAGAAAATCACGCGTGATCTGCAACGGGCCGTGCGTCTTTTCTTCTACAAACTCTTTGCGGGCGCGCTCCCCACCGACAGTGGCTTGCGTCAGGCCGATGTGGTGGATGGCCGCGCCATCTATCGCCCGGTGAGTACAGCAGAGCTGAGCGAAGTGAAGCGGGTGGCGCTGATGCTCCACGGGTTCACTGGCTCTACACGCTGGATGGTAGAAGAGGTGTGGAGTTGGGTGCGCGCCCAGGGCAACTATGACCTCTGTCTGGCCTACGATTATGAGACCTTTGCTACGCCCATCCGGCGCAATGCGGAACTCTTGGAGAGTGCGCTAAAAGAGCTTGGCATTGGCCCTGGCAGCCCGGTTCAACTGGATCTATTTGCACACGGCATGGGCACGCAGATTGCCCGCGCCATGATCGAACTGAGTGATGGAGAACAATATATCGACCGTGTCTTTATGGCTGGCCCTCCTAATGCGGGGACACCCTTGGCAGAGGTACGCACATTACTCCCTTGGTTGGCGGACATCCTGCTCAATATGGCCGGGTCAGTGCCACCGGCCTTGATTGCCCATTGGCTCTTGGAACGCATAAGCGCCACCGCGCGGGGCTTGGCCGACCTTGCACCCGACTCTAACTTCTATGAAGAACTCAATGCTGCTTGGCGACCCCCGGCACGCGTCCCCTATTATGTGCAGATTGGTGATAACTCCGCCGCCTTTGCTCAATGGCACGCCCTGGCCCAACGGCTGATGAAAACAGCGGACTCCGGGCTGGATCTGCTTTTTGCAGGGGACAACGATTTGGTGGTGGGCGTGAGCAGCGCCCGCTGGCTAGAAGGACGTTGGCCGCGACTGAACGTACAGGTGATTAGCGGGCATCACTTCCAGTACTTCTTACCACCGGAAGGACACCGTATCTTGGCGCGTTGGCTTAGCTAGGCACGACACGCCTCTAGCCATAAAAAAGCAGCGATTCCCATCGTAACACCCCCTGTTAATCGATGACCACGCCGATCTTGCCCGGCGTACCCCCTCTTGCTTGAAGGCCAACGCCTCTTGGATTTGCTCCAGCGGAAAGGTACGGGTGACAAATACCTTGACCTTCCCCACATCGATCACTTGATCAGCGCCTCACTCGCGCAGGAATGCTGCATACTGCGGCATGACAAAGCTCGACATGACAAAGCAAAGTATTCCGTAATGATGACAAGACGCAGCAATGAGTGCATTTCAGCGCGTGATGTGTGGCGCGCCCACCAACTTGGTCATGGTTGCGAGGCTTTCGTCCAGATAATCAGCAAAGCCGTCCTTGATTTCCAAGATTAGATCACCCACATAATCGCCCAGCCTTGCAAAGACTTCGGCATAGGGGATTGATCCCCAACCAGGAGGCAGGTGGATATCGGCTTCGCCGTAGGGCCAGCGATCCGGCTCGCTGTCAAAGCCAGTATCTAGGCGGCCAAAGTTATCGTTGGCGTGGAGATGGCGCACCCACGGCGCAGCCTCAGCGACCGCATCCAGATAATCAAAGCCCATATCATGTGCGGCAATATGCAGATGGGCAATGTCAAGGGTCATGCCTACGGCTGGATGGTCAATCGCTTCCAACTGCCGCACAATCGGCGGGATATGCAAGCGCGCGTGGTGGATGGAGAGTGCTTCGCGCGGCAACCCAAAGTGGGCAATGATGTTATGTTCCCACAGATGGCTGTCGCCGTTCTCCATGCCGATCATGACACCACTATCTGCCGCAATCTGCCCCAGCTCGCGCAGTGCTGCCACCTCGCGTTTGGCACCTTCCGCCAACTCTGCTTCACTTAGCAAAGTGCGCCGCACGCCATAGCGCACACCATCCAACGCCTGTAACCCGCTGTGATAGACCAGTACACTTGCCCCTACCGCACTTGCCACTTGGAGTTGTGCAGCCAGAATGCGGCGGCTGAGATCATGACGGCTGTCATAGGCAAGATTAAGGCGATTAAGACCATGCACAGTGTAGCGCAAGTTAAAATTGCGTGTGACGGCTACCAAATCAGCCAGTGGCTCCGGACGTACTTCACCATCAAAGAGAATGCCCAACGAAGAAAAACTCAATTCGACCAATTGATAGCCCAAACCTTGCACATGGGCCAATGTCTCTTCGAGTCGCTGCATCCGCCCGCGGCCAGCAGACACCCCAACAGCAAGCCCTATTCCGTTGATTTGCATGAAATACACACCCTTTCCAGAAAGAAATCACGCATAGGGAACGGCATGGAGGCACGTCCCCTATGAATTCTTGAACTAATCTATCAAGTAGAACAATTACAGCGTAGTGTTGCGGATGCTTCCGGTGCACCAAAGTTAGATCCCTCACCACCCTCCTTGAGCCAGCTTGCGCCAGGGGTGAGCGTGGTCGAGATAAAGCGGTCGCCAGCGCCAGAGAGCAGCTTTGGAGGGGTATACAAGTGGAATCGTTACTGTCACAGACGCAAGCGATAGCCTACGCCTGGTTCAGTGATGATATAGCGGGGGCGACTTGGCTCTGGTTCGAGCTTGCGGCGCAGATTGCTGATGTTGACCCGTAGCAGATGCATCTCTTCTTCATAGCCTTGGCCCCATACCTCTTTTAACAATTGATGGTGCGTAAGCACTTTGCCAGCGTGGTTAATGAGGATGCGCAGCAAATCGTACTCGGTGGGTGTAAGCTGCACCTCTGCTCCTGCCACGCGTACCAATCGCCGTGTCAAATCAACTTCCAACTCACCACTGACGAAGATAGCTTCTTGGTTGGTTCCTGTCATATGGCGCATGGCAACCCGCAGCCGCGCCATCAACTCCCCCATGCCAAATGGCTTAGTCAGATAATCATCAGCCCCAGCATCCAAGGCTGCTATTTTCTGGCTCTCTTGGTCACGTACAGAGAGAATCAGAACCGGAATCTGGCTCCATTCTCGTATGGCGCGCACCACATCAACGCCATCCATATCTGGCAACCCCAGATCGAGGATGACAAGATCGGGACGGTGAATCGCAATGGCATCCAACGCTATTCGCCCGCTTTCCGCTTCAAAGATCTGATAGTGATTGGCGCTCAACGTGACATCAAGAAAGCGCCGGATTGCCCGCTCGTCATCGACTACGAGAATACGCAAAGGTTCACTCATTGTGTTGCTTCTTTTTCTGTCAAACTTGCCACCTCAAGTGGTAGTGACACCGTAAAGATGCTGCCTCCCCCAGTTTGGTTTTCAGCCCAGATGCGGCCTCCATGTGCCTCGACAAGCCCCTTGCTGATCGACAATCCTAGCCCTGTTCCCACCACATTGTCCCCGTGGGCGACGCGGTGGAACTTATCAAAGATATGCGTCAACTCCTGCACAGGAATGCCGATCCCTTCATCCGCAACGCTGATCTCCACGCTTTGCTCTCGGATACGAGCCTCAATTGTAATCGTTGTCTGCGGCGGCGAATACTTAGCAGCATTATCGATCAAATTTGCCAGTACCTGTACCATCAACACAAAGTCTACGGGAATCAGCGGGAGCGAGTCAGGCACATTGAGCGCAATATGATGTTGCGCTAGTGCTGGCGCATTACGCTCCAAGGCGACACCCACCAAGTCCTGCAAATCACAAAGCTCTCGGCGTACCTGTACAGCCCCTCCCTCCAAGCGAGACATATCGAGTAGATTGCCCACGAGTTGATTCAGCCGAGTTGCTTGTTCGTGAGCAGTCGCCACCAGCGCATGACGCGCACCTGGTTGCAGCAGTGCCCCTTGCTCCTGGAGAGCGCTTAACGCTCCGGTAATCGTTACCAGGGGTGTACGTAGATCATGGGAGATCGAACCCAGCAGCACCGACTGAAACTTTTCACGCTCTTGCACCACCCGCAGTTCATTGGCTGCTTCGGCTAATTGGGCACGCTCCAGAGCCAACGCAATTTGATTCGCAAAACTCTCCACTAAGCGGCGTTGGGCAGGCAGCAGATAGCCTGGGGGCAGCACGAGAGCCAAGACACCGACAACATTATGTGCAGTCATCAGCGGCAAAGCGCGCACGTGTGCCGCGGGCAAGGTATCGGTCCCTGCCCCCGCGGGCTGGCGGTGCTGGAAGGCCCACTCAATGGCAGCGCGATCATTTTTGTCTGCGTGCATATCCGCTTGATAGTCAGCGGTCGCATTTTGTAAAGATAAGGCCGTACCAGTAGGCCGGTATATTGCAACCGCCACCCCAAAGACACGCTGCGTATGGTAGACAGCGCGCGCCATAATCTCCTGAATCGTCAGGGCAGTCGCCAGATCATAGCTCAATTCAAAGGCTGCCACAGCCTGCTCCTCCCGTTCGTGGGCTGCGGCGGCATGTGCCCCTGTGCGCGCACCCAGGGTGCTAACTACCAGACCAACCGCAAATAGCCCTACAAAGGTCAGGAGATACTCAGCATCGCGTACAACAAGCGTGTCATAGGGTGGAATAAAGAAAATATCAAAGGCAAGGATACTGAGCAAGGAAGCAACGGTGGAGGGGCCGCGACCCCACTGCAATGCCGTAATTACAATGCCCATAAGGTAAAGCATAACCATGTTGGTTGGTTCGACATACCCACGAATCGGCAGGCCAACCAGCGTAATAAGTGCCACAATCAGGACACTCCATAAATAGCGCCGGTCCAGCTTAAATGGCGCACGTTGCCGAAACAGGGTGTCAGCTGCTTCCTCAAGTGCCACTTGTG
>CAMPHP010000374.1 GCA_946885925.1 uncultured Litorilinea sp. | reverse complement strand
CTCATCACTGAAATTCTTCCGCACCCCCTAAGGAGCAAGTTCTAGGGGGTGCGGTGGTAGTGAGCGTAAGCGTTAGTTGGTAACACCATACCACTCAGCTAACCAAGCTTGCATTTGCTCGATCTCCGCACTTTGGGCGGTAATGATATCTTCAGCAAGCGAGCGAATTTCCTCGTGTTCGGCCTGCTCCAGTGCCATTTCGGCCATCTGAATTGCGCCTTGATGGTGTTGGATCATGGCTTCAAGAAATCGCTGGTCAAAGGGCACACTTTCATCCCCGCTGAGCATCATTCCACCCATCATCCCACTGTTCATCATGGCACCCATCTGCATCTGCATACACCCCATGTGCATCTGCATCATACCCATCATCTGCATCATACTCCCCATATCCGCAATAGACATGGTTCCAGACATAGGCATCGTGCCGGTCATAGGCATCATGCCGAACATGTGCATCATATCGAACATAGGCATGGTGCCGGTCATGTGCATTGCACCCATCATCGGCATAGTGCCGCTCATGGGCATCATGCCATGCATAGGCATAGTACCGCTCATGGGCATGGTGCCAGTCATGTGCATCGTACTACACAACTGCATCATATCAGCCATGGGCATAGTACCACTCATAGGCATCATTCCGAACATGGGCATTGTGCCAGACATAGGCATCATGCCCATGTGCATCCTGCTTCCAGGAGTGGCTGTCGTATCCTGTGCTTGAGCCGGTGGGGCAGCTTGAACAGGCAAGAGAAGAGCTACGGCAAAGAGGCCACTAGCGAACAAGAGTAAGGCAGTTGTCAAAATGAGATTGCGAGTGAGGCGCGCGTCGAGTCTGATCGGCTTCAACATAGGTTTTACTCCTTGATAAGAAGGGACTTCGCTCTTGAACAGGCGTTGCCAGCGTGTACTGTTTTAGGCACACATTGACCGATCATTCTTACTGTAACGGTATCGCCGACATCTATTCTGTGATCTTTTGCATATTTGGAGTAGGTATAATGGCCTATTGATAGCTCGACGAAAGCTGAGGAGACCAGGGTGGGCGGGAAGCGCACCGCAGATGAAGATAGGGAAGAATTTAGAGATAGGAGAGAGTAGAGGCGGGCCACTTAGGGATTTCAGAAACAGAGACCCGTTAAAATATTATCAGCTCAGCTTTGCACATAGGGAACAGAGTTCCAATACTGCCGTACAAAGCCGAGCTGAAATATGTTTGTCTAAAGCACAGCATAAAAGCTGTGCATGGGTTGGGCTAACTTAGCTCAAGTGAGGTTGGATCTGACCGAGCAACTGGCCCTTCGGCTTGAAGCCAACAATGCGCTCAACAGGTTCACCATTCTTGAAGAGCAGCAAGGTCGGGATGCTAAAGACGCCATAGGCGGCGGCAGTGCTTTGGTTCTCGTCTACGTCCAACTTGCCAATGGTCAACTGCCCATCCAACTCTTGAGCAAGTTCATCCAAAATGGGGGCAATTTGCCGACAAGGACCACACCAAGTGGCCCAGAAATCGACAAGCACAAGCTGGTCTGATTCAATAACCATCTCTTCAAAGGTGGTATCCGTCACGGGTACTGGCTTGCTCATAATTTACTCCTTGATGTGTACTGACTTGATAGCTACTGGATGACCGCTGCACACCGGCAAGTTCAGTAAGCTACGGTATGTTCAGACGTAATCATCGCATACATGACCGTATTTCGTTGTAATTTTCGCTACGAAAAACATAGTAGCAGGCTCATAGTGTAGTCGCGCAACTCTATTTTGTCAATATAGTTCCACAGCGCGCGTCACATTACGCGGTATGACGCGCGCATAATTACAACATTCCTACATATAACGTGTCCCGCACCACTTTTCAGCCATCCATCCAACGGCTATAATAGAAACAGAATATTGAGCAGGATTAACCAGAGGGAGGAACAGATGAACCCCATCCAAACGCTTCACAAGCTAGGCCAGAGTATCTGGCTCGACTATATTGAACGTGGTATGGTGCAATCGGGTGAACTCAAACGCATGGTCGACTTGGGTATACGCGGTGTCACCTCCAACCCCACCATCTTCCAACAAGCGATGACCAAGAGCGAGGCATATCATGCCGACCTTGAACAGCTAGCCAAGCAGGGTAAATCACCCAAAGAGATTTTCGAGACCCTCGCCATTGCCGACATCCAGGCAGCAGCCGATGTGCTGCGTTTGGTCTACGACTCGAGCAATGGGCATGATGGCTTTGTCAGCCTGGAAGTCGCTCCCGACTTGGCATATGATACCGAAGCGACCATTGCCGAGGCGCGGCGGCTGTATGAAGCGGTCAACCGCCCAAATCTGATGATTAAAGTTCCCGCTACCCAGGCTGGTATTCCCGCCATCCGCCAACTTATTTCGGATGGAATCAACATCAATGTCACCTTAATCTTCAGCCTGGAACGTTATGCCACGGTGATGGATGCGTACCTGAGCGGTCTGGAACAGCGCAATGCCGTGGGTCAGCCGCTGGACCGTATTGCCTCAGTCGCCAGCTTCTTTGTCAGCCGCGTCGATTCCAACATTGATAGCCGGCTGGAAAAGCTTGCCAAGAGCTATCCTGACCAGGCCGAGGGCATCTTGGCACTGCGAGGCAAGATCGCAATTGCCAATGCCAAGCTCGCCTATCGTCAGTTCCAGCATGTCTTTACTGGTACACGCTGGGAAGCGCTCTCCGCGGCAGGGGCGCAACTGCAACGCCCACTATGGGCCAGCACCAGTACGAAGAATCCGGACTATCCCGACTTGCTCTATGTGGATAACCTGATTGGTCCGCATACAGTGAACACCATGCCTCTCAAGACCCTTGAAGATTTCCTGGATCATGGCGTACCTACGTTGACAGTGGATCAGGGGCTAGATGAGGCTGAGGCCGACTTGATTGCACTTGCTAAGTATGGCATTTCTCTCACAGAAGTTACAGACGAGTTGGAACAAGAAGGCGTGCAGAAGTTTGCCGACTCGTACAACCAACTGCTTGACGCTATTGCCAAGCGCCGCGCCGAATTGGTCGCAGCATAGCTAGCGTATTACCCCTCTCGGAAGCTACGGACTACCGAGAGGGTTTTCTTCTCATTTCTTCCGGTAATTCTGCACCGTTGCGCCGATACCGGCCGCCACCACAACGACGGTGCTGATAACCTGCACCATCGCAGCAAGAAAGAAACTACATGGGTGATTCGGCCATAAAGCCTCTACGCCTCACCTGACTTACGCCGCCGCAAAAAGGCTGCAAACTCCTCAGCATTTAATCCCTTACCGCTGGGCTTGGCTGGTTTGGTTTCTGCTAGATTCTCCCTTTCCGAGTCACTAGCCTGAATTCCACCTTGAGCATCACCCTCCCCAATAATCTGAGCCAGCGTCACCGCATCTGCATCGCCACGCAAATGCGCCAGAATATAGGGCAAATCCTCAAGAATCGCTTCCAAAAAGATCGACGCAACCTCAGCCCCACTCGGCAGGTTCACGATCAAACTACGCCCGCGAATCCCCGCTACGCCCCGATGCAGCGAGACCGCGGGAAACTCCTCACGCACATACGCGCGCATCGTCTCGGCCAAGCCAGGCACCAATCGCTCAAGCACCGCCAGCGTCGCTTCGGGCACGATCTCATACGTACTCGACCCTGGTGCGGGGTAGGTTCCGCCGATGGTGACGACGAGATCCAGTTCATCTTCATCACACCATTTGCACAACGTGTCCTCTAGCCAGCGCCGGTCACTGGCTGCATAGCTCTCCTGCTGGATCACCACGCGGTGCAGTGATTGGATCAACAGCTTGGTCACAGTTTCGCCTGCTGTCGGGTCTTGCCGTGGCACATGCAGAAGCCCGGCGCGGATAAATGGTTGAGGCTGTGTTACCATCGTTGCATCACCATCGTTGCATCACCATTGTTGCGTTACCCTCATTCCTTGCATAACTCTCATGACCCGCCAATACAAAAGCCTCCAGGGGGCGCAATCTCTGCAGCCTGGAGGCTCATGGTCATACCTTGTGTACAGCCGTAAAGCTGTACGCACACCCAGCGTTTAGCGCTTGGTGTATTGTGGGGCCTTGCGGGCTCGCTTGAGACCTGGCTTCTTACGCTCCTTGGCGCGAGCGTCACGGGTCAAGAACCCAGCCGCCTTCAACGGGCCGCGCAGATTCTCATCGCTCTTGCACAAAGCGCGAGAAATACCCAGACGCACCGCACCGGCCTGACCACCTTCACCGCCGCCACTGACATGGACGCTAATGTTAAAGGTAGCATCAGCCCCAACTAAAGTCAATGGTTGGCGCAGGATCATGCGATCCAGTGCACGCCCGAAGTACTCCTCCATCGGCTTGTCGTTGACCACAATTTCGCCAGTGCCGGGATAGATGCGAACACGCGCAGTTGACGTCTTACGCCGCCCCACAGCCTCGATATAAGCTGACATCGTTTCCTCCTAGAGTTCAAATACCTTAGGCTGTTGCGCCTCATGCGGGTGCTCGCCACCCGAATAAATGCGCAATTTCTTCATTTGGGCACGGCCCAGGCGGGTTTTGGGCATCATGCCCTTCACAGCCGCCAACAGTACCCGATCCGGAAAGCGGTCAAGCTGCTCACGCATGGAGCGGCTCTTCAGCCCACCGGGATGGCGCGAGTGGCGATAGTAGCGGACGGTGTCCAGCTTGTCACCCGTCACCACGTTC
Source organism: uncultured Litorilinea sp. (assembly GCA_946885925.1). Next base: position 28 of record CAMPHP010000374.1, on the reverse strand, counting down.
GATCCGCCGGAGGCTGGCCGGGCGCTCT
>CAMPHP010000373.1 GCA_946885925.1 uncultured Litorilinea sp. | reverse complement strand
GAGTGGTGCCATATTGGGTGCCAGCACGAACTCATTTGGTGGTGTTAGCCGCCACCAGTCAATCGAGTAGCCCTGGAAGTTTTGCTCTCCCTCACGTTCACCTGCTTGATCCAACAGAAAGGCAACAGATCGTCGCGGATCTGTGTCACTCTCAAACCACTGCACCCAAAAAACTTGGGTAGCGTCCGCTGCCCAGCGATTCAACTCCTGATCAATGGTGTTGATGTCTACAAATAGATAGCGAGCCGGAGCCATTTCTGGGTCTATGGCTGCCGCAGGATGTGTGGAATCACTTAACAGAGAACCAGCAGGATTAATCGTATAGGGTTGGTAATAAAAGCCAAAAGGATACTTCTGATCGACGAAAATCACTGCGCCCGGCTCAGCATGCTTCCGCAGCCACTCTGTCACTCCTGAAATATCCTCGCGCGCAAAACGGTTATCATACAAGTCGGCGTAAATCGCTTCAGGCCAGATCGCCAGCAACCCAGCCAGCGCCACCACAGGAATAGCTCGCCCAAAACGGCCCCACGCTGTCAATCCGACCCCAATCGTCGCATACAGCGCCGGTGTCACAAAGCTACTATAGCGCACATTGAACGCACCCCGATCCAATACCGCTATATAATAAAGTGCCAGCCCCACAAACAACCAAAGCAACAAGAAAGCTAGCGGTGTTTTGCGCGGGCTTGCCATCCATGCCAAGAGGATTCCACCACCCGCGATCGCCACGCTCACCCAAAGCCATACTGCTGCCAAATTGCGCCCCATCACTGGCGCAAACGCATAGCCGCCCCAGTACGCTTGCCAATTCTGAGTCAGGTACTCAGCTATCGTAGGCACGGTCAGATTTGGATTTGCATAGCCGGGGATTTGGCGTAGGGCAATCGGCGCAATGGGCGCAACCAACAGTGCTGTCGCCACGCCGCATACCAGCATCAAGGTTAACAGCCGCCGCGGCTGTGGCTGGAACAAGGCCCACACCAGCCAGCCCAAATACCACGCCGCCACAATAAAGACTGCATTGTAATGGGTCAGGAGAGCCAGTGCACTCAAAAGCACAAAGCAGACCAAGGGGCCTCGCAATGCGGTGAATGATGGCGCAGATCCCTCTAGCCGTCTCCATGCCATGAGCAATGCGACCGCAGCCGCCAATAGCAGCGCAAAGCCCACCGTATACATGCGCGTCTCTTGGCTTTCAGCCAGCCAAAACGGTGACAGTGCGCCAATCAAGGCTGCCACCACTCCCGCCCAATAACGATTGGGCGTAGAGGTGCTCCGCCACGCTAGCTGGTAGAGTAGCGCGACGCTTAGTACACCTGCTATGACACTAAGTAGCCGAGTCACCACCGCGATCTGGGCGGGTGCCATGCCCCTTGCCAAACCATTGAGCCTGGCCCATCCATGCAACAGCCAGAAATAGACTGGCGGGTGAATATCCAGTTCCGGCGCAATTGCGACCTGTGTAAAGGGACGGAGCGCCACATCAATATTGCGTGCCTCATCCCACCAAATATCCTGGCGATCTAACACCACCAGCCGCAGCCCCCACGCCACCAACACAATCAACAGGAGTATGACACGCACTAGATTGGCGTAAGGTAGAGGCGTGCGCTGTTCAGTGTGACGAACAGAGTGACTACCAGTGTGGTGATCAGTGTGGCGTTCAGTGTAGCTGCCGGTGTAACCAAATCCCATAGGCTTCGGATTGTACCGTAGCGCACACATCAACGCCAAAAGTCCCCTTTCCCTGTAAGGCAGCAACCCCAGCCAACTCTTCCTTGGTGCATGGGATAATGCCATCGTGCAGCCATTCTGGTAGAGAGATTACACCAAGATGATTCGCTTTGGCGCACTCTTTAGAAAGCTTTGTTTTTTGCAACGGGTACTTTGCTGCCAACCGCACGCATCCACACCAGTGCAAATCAATCGCTAATACAATGCTCTTATAATTCCAACATAGGTATGCCATGATCAAGGGAGCATTATTGACGCACTTACTCGCACCATTTCAAACCTGTTTATCGCAGCGAATATTCAAAAGCTGTCGATACAAATAGTACGCATAGTACAAGTAGTGTCGACGCAAGTAGTGTCGACACAGAAAGTATAGACAAGATGGCAATTGATACTGTAATTCATACCAACACCCAAAGCATCGACCGCGTATTGGGTACTGGTCTCCCCGTGATGCTTGTCTTTTGGAAGCGCAGCGTGCCCCAAAGCACAGAGCTTGATCCCGTCTTGAACCAGCTAGCTTCGCGCTATGCCGGACGTGCCCTCATCGCCAAAGTTGACGCCGATGCAGAGCCTGAACTCGTTAAGCGTTATGAGATTCGTCTTCTGCCCAGCATCGTTGCCATCAAGGATGGCAAACCAGTCGCCACCCTTGCAGGTCGTGTATCTGACCAAGCTATACAAGATTGGCTCAAATATCTGGTCGAAGGAGGCAGACGTCCTGCGGTAACTTCTGGCCCGGGCACGCCAACTGTCATCGGGCAGCCACTGCCAGCCAATGGTAAACATTCGGCCAGCACCGCTCAGAGCGCCACCGTGCGTGACACAACGGCCGCGCCACTTACCTTGACTGATGCAAGCTTTGACCAAGTAATCAATGGCAAGTTGCCCGTTTTAGTGGATTTCTGGGCGGAATGGTGCGGCCCTTGTAAGATGGTGGCTCCCTCTGTCGTCCAGTTGGCACAGGAGTTTGCCGGACGTGCAGTGGTCGCTAAATTAAATGTGGATGAGAACCAAAACACGGCACGGCGCTACAACATCATGAGCATCCCAGCTCTTTACATTTTCAAAGAAGGACGTGTAGTTGATCAGATCATCGGCGCGCAGCCATTACCCGTATTGCGCGATCGACTGGCTCGCGCCGTCGGGAGTTAACCGAGCGAATCCAGCGGTACGCCTCCGCGTACCGCTCCTGTTCGTAATGCAGGAAGTGAGTAAATCATGGAGGATATCGGACGTGCCATCATGGTGGCGGGCGGTGCCCTGTTTTTAGTGGGGCTTTTGCTGGTCTTGAGTGGGCGCTTGCCAGGCTTAGGGAATCTGCCCGGTGACATCACAATCCAACGAGACAATATTACGCTCTATATGCCATGCGGGACGATGATCGTCGTCAGCGTGGTGCTAACCCTTGTGCTAAATCTGATCTCACGTTTCTGGCGCTAACAGGGATACGCAAAACTCTCCAAGGATGCTTGTAGTCGGGCTTCCTTGGAGAGTTTTTGCTTTTCTATAGGAGGTTGTTAGGGCTTGCTCCGCCCATTACCATTCTTTTGATCCCCACCATCACCAGTCACAATACCTGTAGTGCGCCGCCCACCAGCCACTTGGTTGGCATAAAGCTCAGCATTGCGACGTTGGCGCTGCCACTCCTCCTCGATTGACCGCAACTTGTCATCGCGCCCCTTCACAGCGACCTGCACCCCTTCCAGCCATGCTTGCGCCGTCATCAAGAAGTAATTGCCATAGGTCTCTTGCAGCTTCCAAAGCTGCTGTACCAACGCCTCGTGAACCTTCAGATCGTGGATAATCGGCGGGAAACGTTCCACAACCTCACGGTTATATTTATCCTGCTCCGACCAGAGATGCTCTTGGCGTAATTCACCCTTGCGCCGCTTCTTCTCAAAGTCCTCGCGGAATTCATCCATATCGCGGCGAATACGCTCTTCTGCCAAACGCTGAAGCTCTTGAACTTGGCTCTGCTCACGCAAGATCAAATCCTTAAACTCTTGCATCTCGTGTACAGCGCGTCGTGCCACATCAATCTGCTGGGCGAAATTCTGCACGCGTTCAAACGATTGCGTGACCAGACCCTTTTGTTCCTCAATAGTCGCTTGCCAGCGGTTAATAATCTGCTCGCGGTCAACAATGGTGGCACGTACCTTTTCCATGAAGACAACCTGCTGCTCGCGCAGCGTATCCACTGCCGGGGGAAGCTTTTCAATGTCAGCGGCTGTCTTACGGATACTCTCATCCAACACTGGAATACGCCCTGCTACAGCTTCGATGCGCTTAAACAACTCCACCGTCTCCTGTTGAAGTTGGGCAATGCGTTTGGTGTCGCTGGTGCGCTGTTCAGCCAAGAAAGGAATCTGACGCGTGCGTTCCTCGATCTCCTTTGCCAAGGCACCAATCTGGTTGCGTACCCCCATGATTAACTCAGAGAGCCGGTTGTCCTCCACCGCGCGAAGGTCGATTGATTCCTCCAGACGTGTGATGCGCGGTAACTCCTTACGGACTTCAGCAATCTCGCGGCTCAGCATCTCCCGATCCGACAGACGTGCCCGTTCTAATTCACGCTGGCCTTGTACTCGGCTTTCTTCAATGCGTTCCACCATCGTGGTGATTTCATGCTTGGTGTTCTGAATGGCATGTTCAATCTGTCCAAACTTGCCCAAATGTGCCTGCGTACCCGCCAAGCGCCCTTCCAACTCTTGAATCCGTCGTGCTTGCTCAATAATATCTGCCGACTGTGCCTCAATACGCTGCTGCAAGCGCGCAATTTCAGCGCGATCGCGCCGGTGTTCTTCATCTAACCAGTTTACTAACTGGGCAAGTTGTGCAATATCCATGGGAGTTACCTTCCGTCTCGATCCTCACACGCTGTCATCTGGTCCCCGAAGTATACCACTTGGCGGGACACCCTATCAAACCACCGGTATCTAACTTACAGAAGCAAATCATATGCCTGTTATATCAGAGTGCAGCCAGCTACAGCGCATTGCA
>CAMPHP010000372.1 GCA_946885925.1 uncultured Litorilinea sp. | reverse complement strand
GTTGCAAGGGATAAAGTGCAGGCTTCTATTACTTTTTGATGGATTATCCTTTAATTGATCCTGCCGTCAATCCCTGGATGAACTGGCGCTGCAATACGATGTAGAGCACGATGATGGGTAATGATGCGATCACCAAGGCCGCAAAGACCTGCTGCCATTCTGTGCGTCCCCAGGCATAGAAAAAGACCTGGATTGCCAATGGAATGGTACGCATCTCATCTGAGCGCAGCAAGACCAACGCCAGAAAATATTCGTTCCATGCGCCCACAAATTGCAGGATCGCCACTGTGGCAATGGCAGGGCCGGAAATGGGCAGAACCACGCGGCCAAATGCCCCCAAGTCCGTACACCCATCGACGCGCGCAGCATCCAACAGTTCAGTGGGGATGGATTGGAAGAATGCGCGGAAGATAAAGATAGCAAGTGGCACCCCGCCCGCCACCATCGGCAAGATGAGACCAATGCGGCTATCGGTCATGCCCAGGCGTACCAGCAAGACATAGAGCGGAATGATCGGCGCGGGTGCATGCATGGTAAAGACGAGGGCCAGAAAGATCGCGGTTGCGCCTGGGAAACGCAGTTTGGCAAAGGCGAAGCCCGCCAGTGACGCAAAGAGGACAATCAACGTGACAACGCTAAGCGAGGTAATCACGCTGTTGGCTAGGGCATAGCCTAGCTTGGCACTCTCCCACGCAGCCACATAATTCTCCCATCGCAGCGACTGCGGCAATCCCCACACGTTGGTCACGATCTCGGTCTTGCTTTTGAAGGAAGCAAAGACCATCCACAAGACCGGGTAGAGGATGACGAGCGTGAAGAAAAGCAAGGCCACTTGGCTTGCCAGCCAGACCACAATACGGTCAGCGCGGGCGGAAGTGGTCAGGGACGTGAGCCAAGAGTGCCGTACTGGTTCGGCGGCTTGTGAAACGATGCCGCTGCGATTCATCGGGTTCCTCCTTTTACTCAATGCTGCTGCGCGACATCAGCTTCATTTGAATCGCCGCCAGGATCGTAACCAGGGTCAACAACACATAGGAAAGAGCGGCGGCATAGCCAAAGCGGTAGAACTTAAAGCCGCGAATGTAGATATGCAGCGACATTACCATGGTTGAATTAGCCGGACCACCTTCGGTCATCACATAGGGAATGTCAAAGACGTTAAAGGCCCCCATGAGCGAGAGGGTCACATTGACCAGCATGACGGGCTGCAACAGCGGCAAGGTAATGTTCCAAAATTGCTGCCAACGTCCCGCGCCATCAATGCGGGCGGCCTCATAAAGCTCGGCGGGAATTGTCTGTAGACCAGCCAAGAAAATCACCATGTGGAAGCCATACCACTTCCAAATATCCACAATGATCAACGACCAAAGCGCAATCTTGGTATCGCCCAGCCAGTCAAGTGCGAGGAAGTCCCATCCCAGGCTGCGGAACAGGGTGTTGATCAGCCCAAATTGGGTATTAAAGAGCCAAGACCAGAGAATACCGACCACCACAAAGGACATCACAACAGGCATAAAGAGGCTGGTGCGGTAGAAGGTGCGCCCGCGTATTGACTGGTTGAGCAGCAATGCGAGGAAGAGGGAGAGAACGATCTTACCCGCCACCGTCCCCAGTGCGTATTGCACATTGTTACGCAGCGCTAAGCCGATGATCTCGTCGTCAAAGAGACGTTGGTAGTTTTGTAGCCCCACGAAAACTGGCGGCTCGATTCCGTCCCAGCGTAAGAGGGAGAGATAGAGGCCACTGATCATGGGCAACAGCTTAAAGACGAAATAAAGCAAACAGGCAGGCAGCACCCAGAGCAGTGGAGCCCACCGTTTCACCCATCGCGGCCAGCCGCGAGGCTGGGTGATGGCTTGGGTTGCCACGGTCAAGATCGTGATCATGCTTTCCCCCTCTTTTACCAGTCCCACGCGATCCTAATGGACTGGTATTCACGATACAATGCTGCCTCGTCATCCCGACCGGAGGGAGGAATCCCCCTTGGTGCACCCAGTGAGCAGAGAGGGGATTCCTCCTCGCAGACTCGTCGGAATGACAGGGCCTTTACGCGCCCTACTTACCCACTACATCTCGAACGTATAGCCGTCGGCGTATAATTCGTCCAGCACTTGTTGGATGGACTCCGCTGCGGCATCGGGCGTCTTGCTACCCGCCACGAGAGCTTGCTGGTTCTCCTGGAAGGCACGCGTAATCTCCGGCGGCCAATACCAATCCAAATAGGTAAACTGCATCGGCGCGCATTCCTCAGCGTACTTGAGCGACAATGGATCGTCGCTCGCCTCCACATTGACGTTGGTAGAAACGGGATCGGCAAAGGTCTTATTTGCCCAGCCCACCCACTCGTCGCTGGTCATCAAATCGAGGACACTGAAGGCCAAGTCTAAACGCTCGTCGGCAATGTTGGCGTAAATACCGTCGGCAGCACCAGTGCCACCGGGCAACATGCGGTTGGCATCCGGCACAGAGCGCAGCGGTGGCACCAACGACATTTCTAATTCTGGGAAATCGCCACCCCGATATTGCGCGATTGCGCCAGTATGCGTGTACCAAAAAGCCGACTTCCCTTGCGTGAAGGTGAGCAAGGCACCGTCACTGTCCAGACCATTAACACCTTCGATGAACATTCCATCTTGAGCATAACGATAGAGAATTTCCAGGGCAGCTATGCTGTCCTCATCAGTAAATTTCTTCTCTCCTTGAAGGATTGCCCAAGTCTGCTCTACCGGATCATTGCCAGAGGTCTGTGCATAGGAGAAGAAGTGCCAGACAGGCCACAGATAGATGTTTTTGCCTGCGTGGGTAAAGGGAGCGTAGCCCGCCTCCTTGAGCATCGGTGCCCATTCCAGCAGTTCATCGTAGGTCTCTGGTTCCTTGTCCACACCAATGGCGTCAAGTGCCTTTTGGTTGACAAAGAAAGTAAAGCCAGAGATGCCACCGCGCGGCAACGCCCACAGCTTGTCATTGACGGTATAGGTGCGTAGCCCCACTTCGCGGAAGCGATCCTTGAACTCGATGTCGGAAAGGTCTTTGAGTTTGCCACCCACGGCATAACGGCGTAGATCCTGCCCGTTCAGATCCATCAGATCGATCTGATCACCGGCGACCTCTGCCGCTGCAAACAATTCGGTGTATCGCTCACTAGTCAAGCCGCGCCATTCCACTGTGACACCCGGATGCGCATCCTCAATAGCCTGAATCAAGGGGGCATTTTGCTCCGGGTTGCCAGCCGCCAGAATGACAAAGTTCGTTTCGCCACTGCCGCTAGGTGCCTCACCTGCATCTGCGGGCTGTTGCGCCGGGGCCGTGGCTGGCGCGCACGCAGCCAAAGACAGACCGGCTGTGGCAAACGCACTTAGTTGCAGAAACCTCCTCCGAGAAATCGTCAGATGTGCCATACAATTGCTCTCCTTTCCCGCATGTGAGACTGTGTATTGGAGACAGAATGTTGGTGCCAGAAGGGGGTACGCGCCAAGATAAGCATTACAAACCACCAGGCGGTCCAGTGGACTGCCGAATTACCAACGTGGGGGCCAGCACGATATGCCTTTGCGCTGGCTCGCGCTCGGCCAAAATATCCAACAGCAATTGCACGGCGCGTGTTGCCAGTTCCGCAAAGGATTGGCGTACGGTGGTAAGCGGTGGATTCTGATAGGGAGCAAATTCCAGGTCATCCAGCCCCACCACCGACAGATCCTCCGGCACACGCAGCCCCGCTTCGATCGCAGCACGAATTGCACCAATTGCCATGCGGTCGTTGGCACAAAAAACCGCCGTAGGTCGCGGCTGGCAGAGCAGAAGCTGCCGCATAGCCTGGTAGCCATCCTCGCACTCCCAGTTGCCATCGCCCCCCACCACAGGACCGGCATAGTAACCATGCGCTTCAATCGCATTGCGGAATCCCTCGACACGCTCGCGCGCCAGACGCAAGCGCAGGGGACCGCTAATGTGTGCAATATGGGTATGGCCTAAAGCCAACAAATGCTCCGCCGCCAGCCGCCCGGCAGCTTGATTGTCCAGCGTGACAACAGGACCGTTGTATCCCTCTGGCAAACGGTCAATTGCCACGGCAGGAATGCCCGCAGCCTTCAATGCATGGAGTTTGTCCATGCGGTCTTGGGCCGCGACAAAGAGCATCCCCTCGACCCAGCGGTCTCCTGCCATACGGATATAGCGCGCCTCGCGTCCAACATCATCGTGGGTGTTGTAGACCACTAGGCTGTAGCCAACTGAGTAGGCAAAATCTTCGGCAGCGCTGGCAATCGTTGAAAAAACGGGATTGCTGATGTTGGAGATGAGCAAGGCGATGGTCTTGGTTTGGCGTGTGCGCAGGCTTTGCGCCACCCAATAGGGCCGGTAATCCAACTCTTGGACAACCGCTAGCACACGCAAGCGCGTCTCGTCCGTAATGCCCGGTTTCTCGTTGATGACAGCGGAGACTGTCTGCACCGAGACATTGGCAATACGCGCCACTTCCTTCATGGTTGGCATATGGCGTCGAGCAGATCGTTGAGCAGAGATACTCATGGCAGGGTTATGGTGGCCTTACACGCGGGGGTTACTAGCAGACAAACTGCACACAATTGTCAAGCGCACGCTTACACACTGCGCCAGAACGGCAAGCAACTATCGTAACGCCAGCAGTATCTCCACGCAACCAAGATCATAGCGAGGGAGCTAAACCAGCGCATGCAGAACTCTATTGAGACTACTATCGGAAATTGGGAGCAGTGAGCACTTCTTGA
>CAMPHP010000371.1 GCA_946885925.1 uncultured Litorilinea sp. | reverse complement strand
GCCATGTGGTGGTCGTGAGGCAAGTGCGGACATCAATGGGGATGGTTGTGTGGACATCGTAGATGTGCAGACAGCAGCAGCCAATACGGCAGGTGAGGGGCAAACTGCTGGGGAACCAACTGCGGCTGTGGCTGAGGCGTCGGCTGTCACGACCTTTACTGTCAACTCCACCCTTGATGAATTTGATGCCAACATAGGTGATGGCACCTGTAGCAGTGCTTCGGGAGCCTGCACATTGCGGGCCGCGATCCAAGAGGCGAATTTACATAAGGGCAGTGATGTGATTGTCTTTGCGATCCCTGGTGGTGGCGTGCAGACGATCCAACTAGGGAGCCGGCTGCCAGCATTGTGGGACTCAACAGGAGGGACGGTGATCGATGGTTACAGCCAGCCGGAAGCGGCACCCAACACCGACCCGCTTGTCAGCAATGCACAGATCCGCATTGAGATTCGAGGCGACGGATATACTGCCTTTGATGGTTTGCCTATCACATCTGGCAGGAATGTAGTGAAGGGGCTGTCATTTTATAACTTAAAGCGTTCGATCTGGATCTATGGTAGCGGCGCATTCGAGAACGTAATTATTGGCAACTTTGTCGGAACCGACGCCGCGGGGACCTTTGCTGCACCGTCAGTTACAGAGGAGCAAGCACATGGGATCCATGTTGAGCAAGGTGCACTTGGCAACCGCATTGGTGGCGTTTTGCCCGCAGAACGCAACGTGATATCTGGCAATGCGCGGCATGGGGTTGGATTCTGGCATGTGGGGACCGATGAAAATGTCGTTTTCAATAACCTGGTGGGCCTCAGCCCAGATGGTAGCCGCCGCATACCCAACCGGCAGCAGGGTGTGGATGTCAACTATGGCGCATCATACAACACCGTGGGTGGGGTGGAACCAGGCCAGCGCAATGTCATCTCCGGCAACGGGGAAAATGGGGCCGAAATCACACATGGCGAGGAAACCACTGCCAATGTGATTCGCGGAAACTTTATCGGTACCGATGTAACTGGCGAAATGGCCTCTGCATACACAAGCAATGGCGGTCTTGGCGTTTCATTGCACGATCGCATTATGAATAACCTTGTGGCAGAGAATGTAATTGGCAACAACCGCGCGGGTGGCTTGCTGGTTGATAATTTCGGCAACTGTTGTGCCAGCGGCAACAAGATTGAACACAACTGGATCGGTATTACCCCTGGCGGCAGAAGTATTGGTAATGGCGTATTTGGCATACGCGTCATAGCCCCGCGCTCGCAGATCGGTCCAGGCAATATCATTGCTTACAATGCGGCAGGTATTCAGATCGAGGGAGATTCCCACGATGGCAATACAATCACGCAGAACTCGATTTTTAGCAACACTGGCTTAGGAATTGATATTGCGCCGATTGGTGAGATCAATATCAATGACGAGGGCGATGCTGATACAGGTGCTAACCAGCAATTGAATTTCCCGGAGATCCAGCAGGTGTCGCCTACTGAAGTCAGCGGCACTGCGTGTGGCGGCTGTCGCGTAGAGGTCTTCATTACGGATCTAAAAGTTCTGCACTATGGCGAGGGACAGACGTTCGTTGGTGCTGGCGCGGCGGGCGATGACGGCAAGTTTACGGTGACGCTCCAGAATGTAACCTTTGGTGACTATCTGACGGCTACGGCCACAGACCTTGAAGGCAACACATCAGAGTTCAGCCGGAATGTTCTCGTGCCCAATCCGTCCAATGGCGCACCGATAGCCACAGACGACACTGCCACAACGCTGCAGGATACGCCGGTTACCATTGACGTTCTCGCTAACGACACCGATCCTGATGGTGATACTCTCTCTGTCGTTGCGGTGGATACAGCCGCCAATGGCACAGTCGGTATCAACGGTGCTTTTGTTGTCTACACGCCAACGGCGGGATTCCATGGCTCGGATAGCTTTACCTACACCGCTTCTGATGACATCGGTGGCACGAGTGTTGCCACTGTGAATGTAACGGTTGAGCAGAATACATCTGGTACGAACAGCCCTGGACTCACAATAACGCCCAGTCAACTCAACTTGAGGATGGACGGCTCTCCTGCGAGCTACACGCTTGCATTGAAAAGCCAACCATCTGCTGAGGTCACGGTGACAATCATCGCTGACGCTCCAATTGTGGTTGAACCACAGCAGATTGTCTTTGATGGAAATAACTGGAATGTCCCTCAAACAGTAACGGTGACGATCACTGCGAATGAACAAGCTGCAGCCGCACAAGTGAGCACCATTCGCCATAGCGTGAAAAGTGCCGACAGTGCATACAACAATGTAAGTGCGCCGAGCCTCACTATCAATATAAATGAACCAGGAGCGGGGGCGTCTGGAGTATTCCTGCCACTGATTACGCGTTGATGAACGATCTACGTGGGGTCGTCATTTCGACCGGAGGGAGGAATCCCCTCCGGTCGAAATGACAGTGAGTCAAGCGTTGTTCAGGGTAATTGACCGGATTGGAGAAAACGGCTTTGGTCGTCCCTGCGATTCCGACCGTCTATAGTGTCGTTGTGTTTGTTCTTCTCTTTTTGCTTCTTGTTCAAAGGGAGATCCTGAGCGCCCTCGGGCGAGCCGGATCTCGGAAATGGAGAGTTGTTTCAAATTCCCTGACAGGCTTTCTGCTTGTGCTATATGGGGCCATCCTGCTCTCACGTTTTCTCAACCTCCTGTTCTAGTCCTGTTCTAGTCCTATTCTAGTCGTGGGGGACAATGAGCCAACGTACACGCATAGAGTCGCTGAGAGTTAAGACTGAGAGTTAAGAGAGGTGTTTGTGGATACATCGCCAGACGTACGTTTGCAGTCTGTTGAACGTGGTCGAATAAAGTCAAGTGCGTTGCGGATACTCATGGTAACCGCACGCTATCTCCCGTACATTGGCGGCACCGAGATCCATACGTATGAAGTAGCGCGCCGGATGGCAGCTGCAGGACATGACGTAACGGTGTTGACCACAGATGTAAGCCAAACCTTGCCGCATGTTGAATTCTCGGAAGGAGTGCGGGTGTTGCGCGTGCCAGCTTGGCCGGCCCAACACGACTATTACTTTGCGCCGGACATTTATAAGAGCATTATGAGTGGAGAGTGGGATCTGATTCATTGTCAGGGCTATCACACATTTGTAGCACCCTTCGCCATGATGGCGGCCTACAAATCTGGAACACCCTATGTCGTCACGTTTCATTCTGGCGGGCATCCATCGCGTCTGCGGAACTCTCTGCGCGGGGTGCAACGTTTGCTGCTCCGTCCCTTGTTGGCGCGTGCCAAGAAACTGATTGGTGTCTCAGATTTCGAAACAAGGTTCTTTCAGGAGCGGCTGCACCAATCGCACGATCGCTTCATGACAATATCGAACGGCTCGTATCTTCCCAAACCGGAGGCTTCTCAAACTGCAAGCAGCGATACGCTGCTTGTATCGGTGGGGCGACTGGAACGATACAAAGGCCATCATCGTACGATTTCAGCACTGCCAGAGGTGGTACAGAAGTACCCGGATGTACGACTTCGGATCATCGGGGCAGGTCCCTATGAATCCGAACTCTGGCAGGTGGCGAAGCGTTGTGGCGTAGCCACGCGCGTCGATATTGGCCCTGTCGCCGTGGATGAACGAGCGTATATGGCCTCAATTCTGTCACAGGCCAAGCTCTCTATCCTGCTCAGCGACTATGAATCGCAAGGCATCGCCATCTTGGAAGCCCTGGCATTGGGTATTCCCGCAGTGGTAACCCATACCTCAGGTCTGGCCGATCTGGCTAAGGGAGGACTTGTAAGATCTGTGCCCCTGCATAGTTCGCCGCCTGTGATTGCGTCGGCCATCTTGGAACAGCTTCACCGTCCTTTGATTGTGCCAGATATTCAGTTGCCTTCCTGGGAACATTGCACGGCAGAACTTCTGAATCTGTACTACGAGATTCACGAAGGAAGATGTCCATTGGACACTCCCTATGAGGTGTTACCAACGAAACAGCCAAATTCGAGATACGTTTCGGGTACAAATGGTACTTCGATATCGTATCAGTAGCCTATGCCAGAGTGGCAAGCGTAAGCGCGTATTCAGAAGGGAGAAAACATGGATTATGCGTGGGGATCTAGTAACACTTAAACGCATTGTTGTCCATACTACGTCACCTAGCTTCCGGCGAGGGCTTATATCCACAAGAGATAGGATGTTGGATCTGCATGCGCGCTGGCGGAATACAATCGGTTGGAGCGGCAGACTTCCGGATTTTATCGTGGTGGGCACACAAAAAGGAGGGACAACCGAGCTATACGACCAACTGGTGTTGCATCCACAAATCGCTCCTTCCTTTGCAAAGGAGGTGCATTTCTTTGATGCAAACTTTAGCAAGGGCACTGACTGGTACACAGCATTTTTCCCCCGTGTCTCTGAAACAGATGTCAACCGAACATCCGGGTGCATTACTGGAGAGGCAAGCCCGTGCTACCTCTTTCATCCGGATGTTGCCCGTAGAGTCTGGGCAACAATACCGCACGTGAAGATTATTCTTCTCTTGAGGAATCCCGTTGACCGAGCCTATTCTCATTATCACCATGAGGTACGCCTGGGGTATGAGACGCTCCCATTTGAGAAAGCACTGGCGCGGGAGGAAGTGAGGCTGCAAGGTGAAAAAGCAAAAATGCTGAGGGACAAACACTATTACAGCAATAACTATATGCACTATTCCTATCTGAATCGTGGCATCTATATTGATCAGGTGAAATCGT
>CAMPHP010000370.1 GCA_946885925.1 uncultured Litorilinea sp. | reverse complement strand
CATGCAGCCGCAAATGCTGCTAGATACCCATATCATTCGATCTCCCATGCCAACAGTCCTTGATAAAGAACTCTGCACTCTGCGCCATATGCATGAACTCGATCACTGAGCCGCCACCCAAGTTATACGCATCGGCTAATTCCTCACGCAGCGCATGACGGAACCAGTCGGAGCGGCGCGGATGGCAGATGATGGTCATGGGACCAACCTCGCGAGAGCGCCGCCAGTCATCCTCCACAGTGATCGGGAATGGGTCTTCGATCTGAATTTGGCAATTGAGCTTAGCGAGCTGCTCAAAATAGCGCGCACTCTCACGCATAGAGCGCCACGCGTACATGGGGTCAATGGTAAAGCGAAATTCAGGGTCCACATCGGAAGCCACTGCCAAGACAGATTTGACAGTATCCCCTGTGCTATCACACTTCATCTTGATACCACGCAGCCCTCGCTCCTGGGCCTCCTTCACGAGCGCGCCCAACGTCTCGGCGGAAGGACGGTTGGCCCAAAAATCGGCGGAGACCACATCGCGCACAGCGCCCCCCATTAGCCGGTGAGCGGGCAATCCGGACGCCTTGCCTACCGCGTCAAACCAGAGCGATTCCAACAGAAAATAGTGCTTGCCTTCCGCCGCCTGCCATGACCAAAAAGGATAACTCATGGGCAGCCCGTTTGCCGCGCGCGGTTGCATCCATAGAGTAGCCGGATTAATATCAAGCAAATTGCGCCCCAAGAGATCGCGTAAAGTCGCCTCGACGCTGGCTTGCGAAGCACTTCGGTCAGCCTCACCCACGGCGACCAATCCCTCTGAGGTAACACCTTCCACCAAATAGATCGGGATTTCGGGCCAACTCAGATTATCGCGATAGAGAGCACCCTTGGTAGCTGGAGCCGAGATAATGTCTTGGCGTGCGGGAACAACAACTTTCCAAACGCGGAATTTGGAAAACGAGAGGGAGGTCATGCGTGTACAACTTCCATTCTAGCGTATGCGCAGGGTAGATTAATCGTTGTTATTATCCCGGTTGTTGTTATTTCGGTTGTCGCCCCTATCGTTGTTATTCCTACCGTTGTTGTCCCAGCGGCTATTACTCCAATCGAAATTGCCCCAATCGGTATTGCCTAGATCTCCCCACTGGTACCATTCCCCCCAGTCAAAATCCAAGGAGATGTGCAACTCAATATAGTATGCCACACACTCACCTCGGTTATCGAAGCCTATATCTTCCCAACGATCATCGCTACATTGTTCCACATCTGCGATGAAGAGCCGGATCGCCTCTTCGCTTCCCAAATCCTCATTTTTCCAGGTCAGCCCGCGGCGAGCGAGATTTTCCCAATCAATATACTCCCAGTCAACCTTTGTCCAATTAAAGCCAGACCCGTCAAAGTCATCCCAATCAAGATCATCCCAATCTATCTTCTCCCAAGCCTTCTCCTCCTTGGACTTCTTATCCTTCTTCCGTTGCTTTTCCCCGTCCTTACGCTGATCGTCACCTTGCTCGTCGCCACTCTGATTACCCTCTTCACTGGTATCTTCAGGCTGCTCTTGAGGATTGGCATTCTCCGGTTGGCTGGCTTGAACTGGTTCTTGATAGACTACAGGCATAAGCACCTGTGTAGACTCCGGAGCAACATCAAAGCCCAGAAGCGTCTGCGCGCCATCCACGCTAAAGCTCACCGGGCTTGCTTCTCCCTGGAAATTACTCCAATTTGGGCCTGCCTTGAGTACGACCGCGCTGTAGTCGGGATGGACGCCCAGATTGGGGAAATGAGCCAGCAATGTGCCGAGCGGTTGTGGATTCCCCATTGGCGCGTGAGCTGCCACAGGCCCACTGGTCGCCCACCACTTGCCAACTAGCGTATTCCAGCACTGCCATTCGTTTTGGATCACAGCGCCATTGTCAGCAGGCACATAGACCAAGCGCCCTTGCCAACTGCGGTCGCCATCGGTAACGTCGGCATCAATGTTGAGTTGGAGCATTGCAGCATAGGGAAGGGGACTATCAATCAAATGCGTGCAGTACTCTAGCCCGTCCAACTTGGCGAGGGCTTGTCCTGCCAATGCGGAGTTGTGCAGTTGCAGCGTCGATGCCTGCATGGTAGAGCTAAGGGTGAAGCGCGCAACAACTTCCGTGGGAGCTTCTGCTGTGGTTGCTGCCCATTGCCCCGTGGTTGCGGGTGCGCCTGGTTTGCTTTCATCAACAAAGCGCCAATGATCATCCAGTGGATAGATGGCGGCAGCCTCTGTTGTGGCGTGGGATGCGGCGAAGAACACCAAAGTGAACAGTACCGCCACTAGGAGTGGACGACATACAGGAAGATGTACACGCAGGACGCGCAGCCAGAGTGGGGTTGGATGGTTCATGCTTGTTCCCTCCATGATTACTAACGGGGGCAATCGGTGAGATTGCGCTGTCTGTCTAAAGACTATGCATAAGGCCCAAAGTATGAGGCCAAAAATATCGCAGAGATACCTCCAAGCAACGATAATACGACTCCACCTGTTCCTCATGTTGCGGACCATTTACTATCGCTTGACCTACGCTCGCCTAACCTACGCTTATCTGATCACGCTGGGTCCGAGTAGACTTGCCAGTTGAGGCCATCCAAGTCACCCTCTGCAATTTGCTCTAGAGGCAACTTGATAAACTTGCCTGTGGCACTCACGGCTATAGTGCCATCGGGCAAATAGAGTTCGGCACTGGTTTCAGCCGTGCGGCTGCGTGCGCGTGTAATACGTCCGCGCGCATGTAGCTCCACCTCCAGTGGCACAGGTGCATGATAGCGTAACGCAAGTTCCACTGTCACCCCCCATACAGGCGGATCGAGCGCATCCTCGCCATAGGCAATGCAGCGGGACATCACCTCGTCCAAAATGCCCGCTGCCACCCCCCCATGCATTCGCCCAGGATAGCCCTGATGAAAGTCACGCCCGGTGAAGCGCGCCAAGACCTCTGGCGTGCCATCCTCTGCTTCTACTTCGTAAAAAGCAACTTGTGCCCCAGCTATATTCTTAACGCCACAGATAAAGCAGTTGTCGCTATTGGGTTGTTTGTTCATCATCTTGATCTAACAGCTTCATTCAGCATCTACACACGGGTACTTAGGCATGCCAGGTTTGCCCCAAGACACGCAGCCAATTGCCATAAGCGATTTGCCGCCGCGCCGACTCGTCATAGCCCGCCGCGGCCAACGCATCCATCAGTTTGGGCAATCCCGCCACATCACGCAGATCCCCTGGCATCACCGCACCGTCAAAGTCTGACCCCAACGCCACATGGTCAATGCCCATGCGCTCCACCATATAATCGAGGTGACGCACGATCTCCGTCAAGGGTGTTGTCGCGCCGTCGCGCTTGCCATCGGCACGCAAGAAGCCAACATGAAAGTTCACGCCAACCATACCACCCGATGCGCGAATTGCATCCAGTTGTGCATCCGTAAGGTTGCGCGCCGAAGCACAGAGCGCATGAGCACCTGAGTGGGTCGCCACCAATGGCGCAGAGGAAAGCTGGGCAACATCCCAAAAACCCTTTTCGTTGAGATGCGAGAGATCGACCATAATACCCAACTCATTGCAGGCGCGCACCAAAGCCTTGCCCGCAGCAGTCAAGCCAGGCCCCGTGTCGGGTGACGAGGGAAAGGCAAAAGGAACGCCAGAGGCAAAGGCATTCGGGCGGCTCCACGTAATCCCCAACGAACGCAGTCCTGCTTGATAAAGCGTCTCCAGCGCGTTCAGTTCGGTATCAATGGCCTCAGCTCCCTCAATGTGGAAGATCATGGCAAGCGTACCCTCAGCCAAACATTGGGCCATCTCAGCCGCGGTTCGCACGACTTTGATCGTGCCCTGCCCTTCACGTTCCAGCCGGAAGAGATCGGCGGCAAGATCCACCGTAAATTTAAGCGCCGTTGCTTGGTCAACTGCGGGTGCGGTAGGGATGGCATACCCAGCCGCCGCCCCGCTGCCGGTGACTCCTGGTACGGGTGCGGACTGGTGGTTAGTGGAAGGGGTAAAGATGGCAAAGAAGCCACCCCCCATCCCCCCTGCGCGCGCCCGCGGCAGATCAATATGACCTTGTTCGTTGCGCTCAAAAAAGCTGTAGCCAGGCTTGTTATTCGATCTGGATTGGTGCAGGGCGAGTAGGGTATCGTTGTGACCATCAAAAATAGGAATCGTAGAAATGGGGAGATCAGTAGACATGGTTGGCCCTTTACAGATAGTGCGGCAAGATATACAGGGTGTCAGCCTTTCGAGACTGACTACCCCACCAGGGGTGAAGTGATGGCACTATAAACCAGGCGCAAGCCAAGGCGCAAGAATCGGGTGGCAATGGCCCAGCACATAGCCTAAAATAGTCCTAACGATGTATGATGGCACTATGAGGAGAAAAGCCGTGAACCTATTGACTGTACCCGACAAAACTCTGCCGCCGCAACCGCTGGCAGATGAAATGCTCGACCAAGAGAGAGAGGACGCCGCGCTCGTGGAATCAGCAGACTATGCCTTGGTTGCCCAAGCAATCCGCTAGTTGGGCCAGAACTTTCAAGAGCACCCAAGTCTAGAGGAGTTGGCCTTGGCGCTGCACGTTAGCCCGTTCCATCTCCAGCGTGTCTTTAGCCGTTGGGCAGGAATTAGCCCCAAACGCTTCCTGCAATTCTTGACAGTGGATTATGCAAAGGAACGCCTTACCGCAGCGCAGAGCGTCTTGGATGCGGCCTATGACGCCGGACTCTCCGGGCCAGGAC
>CAMPHP010000369.1 GCA_946885925.1 uncultured Litorilinea sp. | reverse complement strand
CAATGTGTCCGATGGTCCCCACGTTTACATGGGGCTTGTTCCGTTGAAATACCGCTTTAGACATTTCTTGCTCTCCTTCATCGCAGGGTAAAACCTGTCGCGACTCGCACAAAATAACGGCGAGAATGCACCATCCCTAATGGCGCAACTGCACCGCCGGAGCCGTCACGGCGGTGCAGAAGTCTTTACAGTTTCGGTTTGCAGGAATGCCTAAGTGGACATTGTACGCCGCAAACCTAAACAGTATACATGAATATTGCACCGGTTGACAAATTTTTACCCAGGCAACATTCACATAAGTTCAGACTGATGACACCTTATGCAGCGCCGCTCTTCAGCACCTTCTCGGTGATGGACTGAGAAACTGGCGAATACTTATCAAACTCCATGGTGAAGGTGCCACGACCACTGGTCATCGAGCGGATGTCGGTCGCATAACCGAACATTTCGCTCAACGGCACGCGGGCAGTAATCGCCTGCACGCCACCCGCACGCGGCTCCATGCCACTAATTTCCCCACGACGGCTGGAGAAGTTGCCCACGATATCGCCTACATACTCTTCAGGCACAACCGTCTCCACCTTCATCACAGGCTCCAGCAAGATCGGCGATGCCTTTTGCGCGCCTTCCTTGAAAGCCATGCTACCAGCAATCTTAAAGGCCATTTCGCTGGAGTCTACTTCGTGGAAGCTACCATCCACGAGAGCGACCTTGACATCCACCACCGGATAACCAGCAAGGACGCCACTCTCCATCGCCTCAACAACACCCTTCTGTACCGCAGGAATGTACTCCTTGGGCACACTACCACCTACAGTCTTGTCTTCAAAGACAAAGCCTGCACCTGGCTCGTTTGGCTCCAATGTCAACCAGACGTGACCATATTGACCGCGACCACCACTCTGGCGCACAAAACGACCTTCGATGCGCACTGGGCGACCAATGGTCTCGCGGTAGGCAACCTGCGGGCGACCGACGTTACATTGCACGCGGAACTCGCGCTTGAGGCGATCCACGATAATGTCCAGATGCAACTCACCCATACCAGCGATAACAGTCTGCCCGGTCTGGTCGTCATAGTTCACCTGGAAAGTCGGGTCTTCTTCGGCCAGCTTGAGCAGTGCCTCGGTGAGCTTATCTTGCTCGCCCTTGGACTTCGGCTCGACAGCGACCTTAATCACTGGCTCTGGGAACTCGATTGTCTCGAGCAGAACCGGTTGGTTGGGATCACACAACGTCTCGCCCGTAAAGGTCTGCTTCAGACCGACAATGGCACAGATGTCACCTGCTTCACATTCCTTGATCTCTTCGCGTTTGTCGGCGTGCATTTGCAGCAGACGACTTACCCGCTCCTTGCGGTCGCGGTTGACGTTGAAGGCCATGCTACCGGCAGTCAGTTTACCCGAATAGACACGGGCATAGGCCAAACGTCCAACGAAGGGATCTGTAACAATCTTAAAGACCAACGCCGAGAAAGGCTCGTTCGCATCAGGCCGGCGGACAACAGGTTCACCGCTATCGGGTGAAGTACCCACGATCGGCGGCACATCCAACGGGCTGGGCAAGTAGCGCACAATCGCATCCAGAAGCAATTGGACACCCTTGTTGCGTAGCGAGCTACCGCACAGGACAGGGACCAGTTGGTTGTGCACAACAGCAGCGCGCAATGCCTTGTATAGCTCTTCGTTGCTGAGTTCCTCACCCTCCAAATACTTCATGGTAAGGTCCTCATCGGTCTCGGCAATACGCTCCACCATCTGCGCGCGAGCTGCTCCGGCTTCTACCAGTAGATCCGCCGGAATCTCTTCAATGATTGGATTTGCACCCAGTTCATCAGTGAAGATAAACGCTTTCATTTGAAAGAGATCAATAACACCGCGGAAGCTATCCTCGCGCCCAAGGGGCAACTGGATCGGCAGCGGCACCGCACCCAGGCGATCTATAATCATCTGGCAAGTGCGTTCAAAGCTTGCACCAACCCGGTCCATCTTGTTTACAAAACAGATGCGAGGCACTTGATAGCGGTCGGCCTGACGCCAGACTGTTTCTGATTGTGGTTCCACGCCTGCTACTGCATCAAAGACCACAACACCACCATCCAAAACGCGCAAGCTACGCTGCACCTCGGCGGTGAAGTCAATGTGGCCTGGGGTGTCAATCAGGTTAATTTGGCAATCTTCGCCGGTTACCCGGTCTTTCCAGGAAGTGGTAATGGCAGCAGCCGTAATGGTAATACCACGCTCACGCTCCTGCACCATCCAGTCAGTGACTGCCGTACCTTCATGCACCTCACCCATACGATGAATACGACCCGAATAAAAAAGAATACGTTCGGTCGTAGTCGTTTTCCCAGCATCAATATGTGCAATGATGCCTATATTCCTAGTGCGTTCGATTGGATAATCAATACTCATAAAGCATCCTATTTTTGAGCAAAATAGTACGGCGCCAAGAACCCACAAAGTATGCCCCAATACGCTCTGGCGGAGTACCATGTTGTTTGGAGGCATCCTCGCACTCCACATGAGCCGCTGCCAGTTCGCTGCGTGATGGTTTACTTGTGGCGAAGGCGCCGCACTGATCGCAGACTTAAACGTCTATTCGGTTGCGCGAGCAACGGTTTTGAATACGCAGAATAATTGCGAATACCGCCGTTCCCCTACTGCGTCGCTACTCTATCAATCAGTAAATCAATTAGTAACGGAAGTGGGCGAACGCTTGATTGGCCTCGGCCATACGGTGCGTATCTTCACGCTTCTTAACCGTGGTGCCTTCGTTACGTGCTGCATCCATTAACTCTCCAGCCAAACGCGCTGCCATATCACGGCCGCTGCGCTTGCGAGCGCTATCGATCAACCAACGCATGGCTAATGCCATTCGCCGGTTGGCACTGATCTCCACAGGAATCTGATAGGTCGCACCACCCACACGTCGCGGCTTTACTTCCACCAACGGGGTTGCGTTCTTCAGCGCATCCTCGAAAACCTCAAGGGCTGGGCGCTTCGTGCGCTCTTCCAGAGTATCCAATGCCTCATAGACGATGCGCGTGGCCAGGCTCTTCTTGCCACGCTCCATCAAATTGTTTACAAACTTTGCCACGACCACACTATTATAGCGTGGATCCGGCGTGGTCGACCGGATTTCTGCTCGCTTGCGTCGCATTCGTTAATTTCTCCGTCTGCTTAACTCTTTGGCCGCTTTGTCCCATATTTGCTGCGGCCACGCTTGCGCTTGTCCACACCAGTGCTGTCCAATGCACCACGCACAATGTGATAGCGCACACCCGGCAAGTCTTTGACACGACCACCACGCACCAACACCATGCTGTGCTCTTGCAGATTGTGCCCCTCGCCCGGAATGTAAGCGGTTACTTCCATTCCATTGCTCAAGCGCACACGAGCCACCTTACGCAAAGCGGAATTTGGCTTCTTGGGTGTAGTGGTACGCACTTGGGTACAGACACCACGCTTTTGCGGGTTGCCCTTCTTCATACGCCGGGTGCGGCCCGAAAGCGTATTGAGGGTCAGACGCAACGCCGGAGCTTTTTCTTTCTTTGGAATACTTTTACGGCCCTTGCGGACCAATTGGTTAATTGTCGGCAAAATACTCCTCCCGATCTTTCTATTTACAATAACTTCAAAGCCCTAAAATCTTTACAAAACAAATCGTTCCAAAAATTCTTCGTCTACCCAGCGCGTGCTGTACAGATGCCCAAAGAGCCACATACCAAGAAGCCCTACCGCCAGGTACTAACCATCAGGGCATCCTCATCAGCACAACGCTATCATGCGAAAAAAGAATCACTGTCATAAATGCTGTAGTCATCAGCTCACGTCGACAACTTACACAGGACGACTCACACAGAACAACTTACACCATCATCTTTACACCGGGTTCTCATCAAGAGAACCCCAGAGAAACAAACAATAGTGTACATAATAGGTGAGTGATACCCACGATCTGTGAGTGTACCACACAACTAAAAGAGTGGTCAAATTTTTACACTCCTGCGCTATCACGACCTCATAACACAAAAACAGTGCGTCATTGACCAACTGAACCAATTAAAAAGGCCCGGCATTCCAACCACCGGACCTTTTGCCTAAGATAGACGGCAAAAATTACATTTGGCCTAAACTGACCTCAAGTGTGCCCTCGCCGGTGGCAACATCAACTGCTACACCCATGCTAGGATCAGCCAGTGCGGCATTGATTTGCGCCGAGATCGGGGACAAAATATCGCCAGAGACGCTCATGTTGCCCGCGCCAGCTTGCTGCAGATCTACGACGACGTGGTTGTTCTCCACGGCGACAGTACCGGCCAAATCAATCGTGTTGCCACTAGGAAGCACGCCTTCTTCGAGTTCCACACGAATAAAGACTTGGTTGTTCGGCTCAAACCAGACTTTCACCCCAGTGATTGGGTTGTTTTCGCCGCCATTCTGCTCCAACAAGACAGTGAGCAGACTGCTGAATTCTTCTTCGGTCCACTCGACGTTACCAGCCATCAAGCCGGAAGCGACCTTGTTCTGGGCTGCCAACGCTGTATCAACGCTGATATCGATAGGGCGATCGGGAACATCTACTGGTGCCGCTGTACAAGCGGCTAGACTAGCTACTAACAGCATGGCGATAATCGATACAACCCAATTCCTTCGATTCTGCATAGAAACCTCCCTTTGTGTCTTCTGACAAAATTTGGTTGGAAACTCTTTTTATTCGTACAGATCAGGTCTACATATCTGTATGAACAAAATTAT
>CAMPHP010000368.1 GCA_946885925.1 uncultured Litorilinea sp. | reverse complement strand
GTCTAGGCGCAGGGACAATCCTGGGCGCGCTGGTCAGCGATGTCTACATTCCCTTTCTCCAGGTTGGCAACACACCGGCGGCACGCACACCACCCTTCCTGGTCGAGATCGCATGGCCCGCCATCTTCCGCATCTACATTCTCTTTGGCACCCTCTTTGTGGTGGCGCTGAGTGTATTAGCGGCCCTTTTGCTCCGCATGAAGATTTTCCAGGCCATCAAGCTGGGCGAAACCGTCTAGGCCGGTCTGATTAGGGAGTTCTTGTCATGTCTGAACCATTCATCCTCTGTGAAAATCTCGTCAAGATTTTCCAAGTTGCCGGGATCGAGATGATCGCCCTCCAGGGGCTAAACTTGACCGTTGAAAAGGGCGAGTTAGTTGGCATCATCGGCGCAAGTGGTAGTGGTAAGTCCACGCTTATGAATATTCTCGGCGGACTTGACCGCCCTACTGCGGGAAAAATCCGTGTAGACGGTCACGATCTATTGAAGTTGCCGGATGGGCAACTCAACAAATACCGCCGCGAAAAAGTCGGCTTTGTCTGGCAGCAAAGCACGCGTAACCTCGTTCCTTACCTCAATGCCATTCGCAATGTCATGTTGCCCATGACGCTTAATGGCGTAACCGGCAAGGAGAAGCAGCATCGCGCCGAAGAGTTGCTAGATATCGTTGGTCTTTCCCAACGCAAGTACCATCACCTGCCTGAACTCTCTGGTGGTGAGCAACAACGCGTTGCCATCGCCGTAGGGCTTGCCAATAACCCGACACTGCTCCTGGCGGACGAGCCAACTGGTGAAGTAGACTCCGCCACGGCAAAGTCCATCTATCGCACCTTCCAGACCTTGAGCCGCGACCTCCATATCACGACACTCATTGTCAGCCATGACCGTACGATCTCCCGTCATGTGGATCGTGTCGTAGGGATTCGCGATGGGATGCTCGCCAGCGAAACCATCCGCCAAACGTCGGAAGCTCCGATGATGACCAATGGATTGCCAGGCGAATTCCATGAAGAAGAACACAAATATTCCGAGTTGGTCGTCTTGGATCGGGCGGGTCGTATCCATGTTCCGCATGAATATCTGGAACAGTTTCACATCAAAGGTCACGCGCAACTTGAGATCACCGAGGATGGCATTCTCATTCGCCAAGCCGAACAGACTCGCACAGAGCAGGTTCAGGTAAATGGAGGCGAAAGCGCCGGTTTGGCCCACCTGGGACACACTGGAGCGATGACTATCAAGCGCGAGAAGAGCAAAGGCGGGCTGTTTAACCGCTTCCGCCGTCACAAGGACGAATAGAACAATTCTCTATTGCTTGCCAAGTCTCTTCACAATTTCTCTTCACGACTTGGCAAGCAATAGAGGTTGGAAGTAAGTAAGGAGCAGAACATTGGCCTTTTGGAATGGCAAGACTAATACGACAACCGACGGCAAGACGAACGGAAATCCTGCGCCGTCGGATGCACAGACAGCTTTACACGAACCCGCAGCCAGCCCGCAGCCTAATAGCACACCGATTATCGAGACCATTGATCTCTGGCGTGTCTATCGCCTAGGCGACTTAGAGATTCCTGCTCTACGCGGTCTCAATCTCTCTATAGGTGTCGGCGAACTCATCGCACTAAAAGGCCGGTCGGGTAGCGGCAAGACGACCTTGCTCAACTGCCTGGGTGGCTTGGACCGGCCTACCAAGGGCAAAATCCGCATTTTGGGTGAAGAGATTGGCGGCTGGAGCGAGGGCAAATTAACTAAATGGCGACGCCATCAAGTCGGCTTTATCTTCCAGTCATTAGGCCTGCTGCCCGCACTCTCTGCCTATGAAAACGTCGAACTCATGTTGCGCATGATCGGCGTCCGTGGTAAAGAACGGCACGATCGTACTGTGGAATGTCTGGAACGAGTCGGCTTGGGCAAATGGATAGATCACCGCCCCTATGAAATGTCGGGTGGTCAGCAGCAGCGTGTGGCAATTGCACGCGCCCTTGCCAACCGCCCGCGCCTGATCCTTGCTGATGAGCCTACAGGCGAATTGGACAGCAAAACAGGCCAAGAAACGATGAATCTTTTCCGCTCTGTCGTGCGTGAACACAATGTAACCATGCTCATGGCAACCCATGACAATGCTGTGGATGAGCATGTAGATAAGGTGTTACACTTGCGCGATGGTCGTGTCGTTACCCTGGAGGAGTTCTACGCCGAGGCCGAACCCGAACCAGAATCTGCCGAAGCAGCCGCTGAGAAAGCCTGATTCAACTGCCAAGCCAGCAGCAAAGCACCCAATCACCTATCGCAATCCTTCCAGACTTTCTGAGGCATCCATGACCAAGACCGGAATCATCGGCTGTGGCACGATTAGCGGCATCTACTTGAAGTCGCCTCAAACCTTTCCAGTTCTTGAAATCGTTGCATGTGCCGACCTAGAGAGGGCACGTGCCGAAGCCAAAGCCGCTGAACACAACATTCAAGCCCTGACTGTTGACGAACTGTTAGACCATCCGGAGATTGAGATTATCATCAATCTCACAATTCCAGCCGCCCATGCCGAAGTTGCCCAGGCAGCAGTCGCACATGGCAAATCGGTCTATAGCGAAAAGCCTCTTGCGCTCAACTCTGCGGATGGCAATCTGCTTTTGGATCAGGCACAGAGCGCAGGGGTCCGGGTAGGTTGTGCCCCCGACACCTTCTTAGGCGGCGGTCTCCAAACCTGCCGCAAGCTCATCGACGACGGCTGGATCGGCACGCCTGTCGCAGCCACCGCCTTTATGATGTCGCACGGTCACGAACATTGGCATCCCAGCCCTGAATTCTATTACCAACTGGGGGGTGGCCCCATGTTCGACATGGGCCCCTATTATCTGACCGCGCTGGTATCACTGCTTGGCCCAGTGGCGCGCGTCACGGGGGCAACGCGTGTAACTTTTCCAGAGCGTACCATCACCAGCCAACCCAAGTATGGGCAAAAAGTCCAGGTTGAAGTTCCTACCCATGTCGTAGGCGTTCTTGATTTTGCACAAGGTGCTATCGCTACCATCATCACAACCTTTGATGTCTGGTCGGCAGAACTCCCACGCATCGAAATCTATGGAACGCAGGGAACCTTGAGTGTACCCGACCCCAACACCTTTGGTGGCCCCGTGCGCCTCCGCCGTGCAGGTAGCACCGAATGGCAGGAGATCCCCATCCCCTTTCCCTATACGACCAACAGCCGGGGAATTGGCGTTGCCGACATGGCTCACGCCCTACAAAGTGGTCGCAGCCACCGCGCTAGCGGCGAGCTTGCCTTCCATGTGCTCGAGATCATGGAATCGATCCACGTTGCCTCCGATCAAGCGCGACATGTATTCCTGGGCAGCACCGTCGAACGCCCTGCACCCTTACCGCTAGACATGCCTCTTGGCATTCTGGACAGTTGACGTATGACGCTACGGAGTGATCTTCCTCGCTGTGACCCAGTTACCAACGTCATCCATTGAAGCAGCTAGCCCCTTACGCTTTGGCATTCTGGGGGCTGCGCGAATTGCCCCGCGCGCCATCATCGCACCGGCGCGGCATCTTCCAGGTGCCGAGGTGACGGCGGTTGCAGCGCGCGATCAGAAACGCGCGAGTGCCTTCGCAGCGCGCTATCATCTCCCAAAGGTCTACAGCTCCTATGCCGCCCTAATCGCTGACCCCGACATTAATGCAATCTATAATCCGCTGCCCAACAGCCTCCATGCCGAATGGACGATCCGAGCACTCGAGGCGGGTAAGCATGTGCTTTGTGAAAAGCCAATTGCGTCCAACACAGAAGAAGCGCAGCAAATGGACGCTGTAGCCCGACGCACGGACAAAGTGCTGATGGAAGCCTTCCATTATCGCTACCATCCACTGATCGAGCGGTCGCTTGCTATCCTGCAGAGCGGCGAACTGGGCACAATTCAGCACATCGAAGCTGTTATGTGCATCCCCCTCTATCGCACATGGGACATTCGCTGGCGCTATGACTTAGCCGGCGGTGCATTGATGGATGTCGGCTGTTATACCATCCACCTGCTCCGCACACTGATGGGCATGGAACCCACCGTAACCACAGCACGCGCCTGGCTGCGCGCCACTCAAGTGGATCGTGCGGCAGAAGCGCACTTTACCTTTGCCAATGGCAGCACAGGTCGCATCTACTGTTCTATGTGGTCGCCTACGCTTCTAAAGTTTGGAGCCAAAGTCATCGGTGACAAGGGCGAGCTTCACATTGCCAATCCCTATTTGCCCCACCTCTATCACCATCTACGCATCCGCACTGCATCAGGTGAGCGCCGCGAAAAAGTAGAGACGACGCCCACCTACACCTATCAACTAGCAGCATTTATCCAGGCCGTGCGTACTGGTACCCCCTTTCCCACAGGCATGACAGACGCTATTGCCAATATGCGTGTCATCGACGCTATCTACCAAGCCGCAGGACTCAAGCCACGCGGCACCTAGTACATAAATAAATAGAGCCTCGTTCTTAACCTGTTGCTCTCCCCTCTTGATTGTTGTAAATTCTATTCTGGTCACTCCCGTACCCATTTGCCCTACCTCTTTTATCTTATGAATTGGCATTTGCGACACCTGCGCGCTATTCTATTAAGTGAATGACCTACCTGGGCAAAAAATAGCCACAAATATTTAAGATCAAAAAGGAGTCTCCCGTGAGCAAAGCAGACACGGATGAAGAACAATTGCCTCCCCATTGGCAGAAAATCCATGGCGCAATCTGGCTGATTGGTCTTGCCTTCCTCTTT
>CAMPHP010000367.1 GCA_946885925.1 uncultured Litorilinea sp. | reverse complement strand
TTTGAAATTACCTAGACTTCGTGTGCTACTTGCGAGCAAGCCAATGATCTGGCAATCTGAGCCTAGCAATGATTCAACTCTATGATCTTCGGGCTTGCTGTGCGGCTTAGTTGCTGCGGGCGGTTGTGATTAGTATCAGGCAGAAAGAGAGTGCTGACGTGGAATTGACAGTGAACTATGACGAGGCCAACGTGCCATCCTACACGCTACCGGATCCTCTGATTTGTAGCAACGGTACGCCGGTCACCGATATGCAAACATGGTATGAGCAGCGTCGTCCGGAACTTCTGGCGCTCTTTGAAGAACATGTTTATGGCCGCACCCCGGCCCGCTCTATTGAGATGCAAAGCGAGGTCACCTCAGAAGTACGGGGAGTACTTGATGGTCAGGCAACGCGCAAGCAGATCTCGATTCACTTTCGAGGCGCACAAGCTGAGGCCACCCTGAATCTGCTACTCTACCTTCCCGCCTCTCGTCCCGATCCCGTTCCACTCTTCTTGGGTCTGAATTTCTACGGCAACCACTCGATTCATCCCGACCCCGGCATCACGCTTTCGACCGCATGGATGCGTAACCAGGAAGCCTACGGCGTGTATAACAATCACGCAACCGAAGCATCGCGCGGTGTGCGCACTGAACGTTGGCCGGTCGAACTCATCCTAGAACGGGGTTACGGACTAGCTACAGCCTATTATGGCGATCTCGACCCGGACTTTGATGACGGTTTTCAGAACGGCGTCCATCCCCTGTTTTACACCCCAGGACAGACAAGACCGGCGAGTAACGGGTGGGGCGCGATCGGCGCTTGGGCATGGGGTTTGCAGCGTGCGCTAGACGTGCTGGCGCAGGACCCAGCAGTAGACGCCCGCCGGGTGGCAGTGCTGGGTCACTCAAGATTGGGCAAAGCTGCTTTGTGGGCAGGAGCGCAAGACCCACGCTTTGCGCTGGTCATCTCTAATAACTCCGGCTGTGGCGGTGCGGCCCTCTCTCGCCGCCGCTTTGGTGAGACCGTGGCGCACATTAACAGCCAGTTTCCCCACTGGTTCTGTGCGAACTTCCATGCCTATAATGGGAGCGAAGATCTATTACCGGTGGATCAGCACATGCTGCTGGCATTGGTTGCGCCGCGTCCTCTCTATGTGGCGAGCGCGGCTGAGGACTTGTGGGCGGACCCGCGCGGAGAGTTCCTCTCTGCTCACTATGCCGATCCGGTCTACCGCCTTCTGGGTACAGCGGGCTTGCCGGTCGAGGAGATGCCCGGCCTGGATCAGCCCGTGATGGGCAGGGTGGGCTATCATATTCGCAGTGGCGGGCACGACATCACGCGCTACGATTGGGAGCAGTATCTCGACTTCGCGGATCGCGAGTTGTAGCCTTGCTTGGCGCGTCGGAAGGTTAATGCAAGTTAACAAGTAGGTTGGGTAACCGCGAACCTCCGCCAAACGGGTACATTGGGCCTGGTCACCCAACAGTGGTCTCTCTACTCTGCCGCGCACCAGAGAGATGCCTGCGGCATGACGGACACGTTGCTCTGTCACTCCGTAGGAGTCTCTCTGCCCACATTGGCCCAGAGAGATGCCTGCGGCATGACGGGCGCGCGGTTCTGTCACCCTGGAAGGGTCTCTCTGCCGCCGTTGCCCAAAGAGACCCTTCTAGGGTGACAGGGGCTTACCGGCTATCCTGTGCCAGCGCTACGCCTATGGCGACGGGATCTGCACCAAATCTTCTTTGTAGCGGACAAGCACACGATAGCCTCCGTTCCACGGACTGGCAGTGGCGAACTGGCTGACAATGCCGGTGACTTGGAATTGTTCACCCTTTTGCACATAGGGACGTCGCCAACCGAGGCTGGCGCGCACCGTGACACGGATCGGATCCGCGTCGGGGTTGGTTGGGTCACCGAGAAAGATGCTCTCTCCTTGCCAGCCTGTTACTGTGCCTGTGAAACTCACTAAGCGCCCCTCAAGTGTTTCTGTTATCGCGCTGATAGTGACAGGCAAGGGAGCTAGCGGCGTGCCTGGTGCAAAAGGCCATACCTGCCCTGGTTCTTCAACTTGGATCTCCATTTCGCCGCGGAACGACTTGACGACACCACCCCGTACCAAGACCCAATCACCCTCGTTCATCGGAATAAAATCACCCTGGCGCAGATAAACTTGCACACCCAATCCGGCAGTCGGCAAGGGCGCACCACTGGCATCTAGCGCGGCATCTGCCAGATAGATGGCCGCGGGAAAGAGTCCTGGCGGTACGACAACTTGGGCGCGGAATTCGACAATCGCCTCTAACCCGCGCAGTTTTGCCAGTGTGAGCGAAGCGGGCGGGCCGGGAGCCTGACCAAAGTTGGGACTCCGAGGATCACCCACATCGGTTGGGTCAACAGGCGGGGGATCGTTGTTGGGCTTGGCTGTTGGCTCTGGTGGAGGAAACTCCTGGTTGCGTTCGCCTGGTGTGGGTGGTGTGCGGCTTTGCCAATTGTCCCCATCGGGAATGCGACTTAAGGATGGCCCATAAGAGCGGTTTTCCCAAGCAATGGAATCAATTTGTTCGCCGCTGGCATCGAACAACTGAAGGTAATCAGCGCTGTCATTCAGGTTCAGACCCGTATCCACGCGCCAGAGCAGCAAATGTTCTCCCGCGCCGATGAAACGGTCAGCACCAAAGATAAAGGGGCGACCGCCTGTCGCCGTGTCGGCATCGCCCAATGAATAGTCCGCTAACAAGAGAGGGGCTGTACCCGCATTGTAGAGTTCGATAAATTCATCCTCGGTGTTTACTTCTCCATCGCCATTATGATCCGCACCTGGTGCAGGCAGCACTTCGTTAATTTGTACCATACCACCTGCTGCGGGAGCCACATAGAGGGGCGCGGTGACAGCGAAATCACCATCCAACTGCGTTGCCACGACATAGATCATGCTACCCGGTGCAGCAGGTAAGGTGACTTGCCAGCGACCATTGGATGGCGGGAGGTCAAGCTGGCGCACAAGATGATCCCCTTGCCAGAGGGCTAATCCTGCACTTGCGCCATTGGTGTCGCCATAGGCGATCTCCAGCGCCAACTCGTTCGCAGGCGCGATCGTGCTGCCCATCCATTCGCCATCGGTAGTGTGCAGCGTAAGCCACATCCCTGGGGAGGAAGTAAGCCATCCACGTCGCGCGCCTAACGCATCCAAGATCGCCGCGGGATCGCCACTTGTCGCAGCTAGTCCGGTGTAATGGGGCGTCAAGGCGCTGCTTCCAGGCAGGGGTGGGGTGGTGTTGCCTGCGGGTAGCAATGGCATGGCTGCTGCGTGCCATATCGCTTGGAGGTCGCTCAGCCCACCGGGTGCAGAGGCGTCATCGGCGCTGAAGAGTGGTGTATGTTGGTTGGCGAGGCCCGGTTGGGGTGGAAGTTGGGCCAGTGCGCGCCTTTCCGCCAGAAAATTAAAGAGATCACCCCAACCTAAAAGAGATGCGGTGGCATCACTATAGATGATAGCCTGGCTGCCTTCCGGATGATGCCAGCGCCACGCAGGCAGTGCAACGGGACCGCTGCTTTGCGCGGTGGTTACGAAGTCAGCCGGGGGACGGTCGGTATCGGCAATGGCGACAAAATCCAGCCCCAAGGCTCCAGCCGCCGCGAGCAGCACATGAGGTGGGTTGGTGCCGCCGGGGCTAAAGGTGCTCATGGCACCCAATGATCCCCACAGTGCCAGCATTCCCTCGTCCAATGATATCGGTGGGCGCGTCTGTACCGTGGGCAGGGTAAAGGTGCTAAATGGATCGGGCGGCAGCAGTACAAAACGATGGCGCACATCGGCTATTGTGGGAAAGGGAGCTCCGGGAGACTGGAATAGTGCCGTTTGGCTGGGGAGATCCAAACGCCCTGCCAAACTCAGCGGCGTGTAAGTTCCATCATCCCATGCTACGGCATCAGCCAAGGCCATCTCAGGGTCAAAGAGCATCAACTCGTCGCCGTCATCAGCAAGCGCCAATTCGCCACTGGCCCAAAGCGGATCGGGAAGGAGCTGCAACAAAGCCGGATCGCTGTTGCCCCATTCGGCGTCTGGTGCGCGACCCCAACGGGTGCGAAAGGCACTGCCATGGCGTGCCACTATCCAACTTGCCCCTGGTGGCAGTACCACACCGGAGGGAAGCAGCAGCAGCCCTTCACGATCACCTGGAACCTCGGCATCGCCCAACCGCCATCCCTCTAATGACAGCGCCGCATTGCTCGCGTTGCGGAGAACCAGATATTCCTCTTCGCTGCCGTGGGGATAGACTTGGTCGATGATGAGAGAGGAAGGATCAGCGCGGCGGCCCCATGCTACAGGCAGCGACGTGGGTAAAGCAGTTGCTACAGTCGGGGATGGTATCGGTGTGGCGGATGGGGTTGGCGTAGCCTCCGGTGGTGGAGCATAGGGCGCACCAGGACTGCCCCGGTCTCCGGCAGAACCAGGCCACGTTGAATAGGCTGTTGCCCAGGTCGCAGACACATCAAACCCTGTGCGCTCCAGACTAGCGCCGTTTGATATGGCAACTGTGTCTATGCTCCAGATGAGTTGGTCAACCAATACACCCCAAGGTGCAATCAACAGCAATTCATCATTCTCATTGGCAAGCTGCAACTCTGTATAGCTCATCTGCGCGGGTACGCCGCCATTTTGGCTTGGGTCGCCTAGTCGTGCAACGACCGCATAGCCGCCAGGTGGCAGCCAATACTCGCCCGTGAGGATGGTGTGGTCATCCTCCTGATCCGCCAAGATCCAGCCCTGCAAATTAACGG
>CAMPHP010000366.1 GCA_946885925.1 uncultured Litorilinea sp. | reverse complement strand
ATGTACAAGCAAGATTTGTTTGCTTGGCACGCTCCTGTGCATAGGCAATGGATGCAGGAGAGTAGTCGATTCCTACGCAGGTATGGCCCAATTCGGCTAAGCGAGATGTATACAATCCTGGACCGCAGCCCAAATCGAGCACATGGGTTGGCTGCTCACCAAGAAGTGCCTGGTGAATCCAGGCGACATGTTGATTGATGATTTGGCTGCGACGGCTGGCGCGGTCATGTGTCTGTGTAAGATGTTCGGCCAACATGCGCACGCTGAATTCGGGGTCGTGCCACGGAATGTTGTCCCCTTCTTGCCAAGGAATAGGAGGTTGGGAACGATTGACTAGATCAAGGAGATTCACAAAAACGCCAATCTAGTGATGAAGTTGAGACTCGTAATGAAATTTAAGCGAAATTTAGGTAGGCCTTTATTGTACTCTATTGCTTGTGTTAGGGCATGTTGACGGTCTAATTTGCACTTCAGACTGGCAAAAAGTGAGCAAAAAATGGGCTGGTGAGTGGGCAGTCTGCGCTCCTATCCTGTATCTACGGCATCCCAATGTCGCAGCATCCTTCTTGCATCAGTCGCGGATGCCGCACCGACCCTGCAACCAGCGAAGCCCATCAGGAGAAATCCATCATGCCTACCGAGAATATCCGCTCTACTGCCCGTGAATTCTTTATGGAGCAAGACCGCCGCAAGGGACCCTTGTCTCCCACGCTATGCACAAGTGACTACACATCTACGATTGGCAGCAGCCCGCCCATGGACCTCGCCGGTCACTCAGCCTTTGGTGTCATGTTCTACCAGGGTTTCCCCGACATCTATCATACCCTCGACGACGTGATCGTCGAAGATAATACTGCCGCAATCCGTTTCACGCTGAAGGGCACGCATACGGGCGAGTTCATGGGTATCCCACCCACTGGCAAACGCGTCGAGGTTACGGCTATCGCCATCCAACACTTTGTTAACGGCAAGATCGCCCGGCTGTGGGGAGAGTTCGACCAGTTGGGGCTGTTGCAGCAACTTGGTGTAGTCCCTGGACCGGAAGCCTAGATTTTAATCAGGATTGCGTTAATTCTGTTCCAGCAATCGTTCCTGGTAGATGCGGCGAATCGTGGCTTCAATCTCAGGTTCGCGCACACTCAAGTCTTGAATGCGGTATTGATCTGAGATGCGGCCGATGAGTTCGGAGGCGCTGACGCTGCCGCGGTCGAATTGAAAGATGGCGCGCGCTCCCTCATATTCCACCAGTTCAGCCCCTTCGATGTTGAGGGTTGGATAAGATTCCGCCAGATCGACCACTAACTGGCGTTTGGCTCCGAAGCGCGCCGAGAGATCCGCCAGCGCGCCATCAAAGAGCAGGCGACCATGGTCTATGATCATAACCCGTTCGCAGAGCTTTTCCACATCTTGCAGATCGTGGGTGGTGAGCAGAACGGTTGCGCCCTGCTCGCGGTTGATGTGACGGATGAACTCGCGGATGCGTTCCTTGGCGACTACATCTAGACCGATGGTGGGTTCATCGAGAAAGAGTATAGCTGGGTTGTGAAGCATTGCGGCGCAGAGGTCGGCGCGCATGCGCTGGCCTAGTGACAACGAGCGTACGGGGGAGGAGATGAATTCGTCAAGTTCGAGAATGCGCCGGAACTCTGCTAGATTATGCTCAAAGAGGGGCTGGGGGATACGATAGACATGGCGCAATAAGTTAAGCGAGTCAATCACAGGCAGGTCCCACCAGAGCGTCGTGCGTTGTCCAAAGACTGCACCAATTGTAGCGACATAGCGGCTGCGTTCACGCCAGGGTACATAGCCATTGGTCTCAATTTCACCACTGGTAGGAACCAAGAGGCCGGTGAGCATCTTGATCGTGGTAGATTTGCCCGCGCCATTGGGGCCAAGATAGCCGACGAGTTCGCCATGTTGAATCTGGAAAGTGAGATCATCCACGGCACGCACAAGGGTCGTGCGACGTACAACTGCATTGCGGAGCGCGGCCATCATGCCGCTGGCGCGCTGGGCTACGGTGAAATGTTTGCAAAGCTTTTCGACGCGGATCATCGGGCGTGGCTGTGTCATGGTGGCGTTCCTTGGGTGGAGGACTAGGTGCCGGTACTCTGGTAATGGCCAATGCCAAAGCGCCAAAAGAGCAGCGAGAGTGCAAGGACGAGCAAACCGGCGAGAGGTGACATAAAACGCAGGATAGGAGGCATGCCAAGTGGGTCTGGCTTGTCGAGAAAATAGAGTGCAGGATAATAGTTAAGCAGCGCCGCAGGAATGATCAAGGTGAAAAAGTTACGCAACCAATTCGGGTAGATGTGCATTGGATAGGAGATCAGTTCGCTGCTACCATAGGTAAAGATATTCATCACCTCAATCGATTCTACTGTCCAGAAGGTGATGGTGGCTCCGACAATATAGAGCCCGCCAAAGAAGGCGACAATGCCAACGATAACGAGGGGTAAATAGAGCACCTTACCGGCAGTCCACTGGATATTGGTGAGATTCAGCGCAATGGCGAAAATGACCATTCCCTGTGCAATGCGTCCGAGGCGTCGAAGGATAAAGTCATCCCCTAGCACCTGTAGTGTGATATTTACCGGGCGCAGAAGCAGTTGATCAAAGGTGCCGCGACGGACACGACGGCCAAAGTTCTGCGGGTCAAAGCCTGCAAAGATCATATCCATCAATCCAAAGGACATTTCTAGCAAGCCAAAAAGAAAGGCAATCTCACCCAAGCGCCAGCCGCCTAGATCGCCAAAGCGTTGGAGGATCAGTGTTAACGAGCCAAAGAATGTGTAGAGCGCAATGCCAGTCCCTATCACGTCGATCCAAAAGGAGACAGGGTATTGCAGTTGAGAATGGATTTGGACGCTAATCAATCGCCGGTAAAGGTCAAGATTGTAGCGTAGCATTTCGAGCCTGTGCATAGTCATTGCGCCTCATCCCCCCTGGATGACCAGGCGGCGTACGCCTTGATTGAGTGCCAGGTGGGCAACTGCTAATAGAATAGCGCACCAGATGATCTGGTTGAGCAGTGCCCCTAGCAATTCCGGGCCGTGCAGCAGACCCAGGAAAATCTCGACAGGCGTGTTGACCATGGACGGGAAGGGTGTCCACTCACAAAAGGAACGAAACCACTCTGGATAGAGGCGTAGGGGCATGTAAAAGCCGGACAAGACCCAGGTGAGACTAAAGCCAACACGACCAATGCCGCGCGCGTTGGGTGTCCAGAAAGCTGCCAGGTTTACCAAGAAGCGCCAGCCAAAGCTGACCAGCCAACTAAAGAAGAGCGCAGGAATCAACGCTAACCACTGCCAGATGTTTTGGGGCAGGGATAGATCGACAAATAACGCGTAAATGCCGATAATGGTAGCGCCACGTAGGAGCAGGTTGACGAGCGCGCGCCCCAGGTCCGCTGCCATCCAAAAACGTAGATAGCTCATGGGACGCAGCATATCGGCGGCGATCTCGCCACTATTCACGGAGTCCATCACATCCCACCATCCGAAAATGCTTAGATAGGCAATGACCGCTTGACTAAAGGCGGTGTAGGTGATGGCGTCTTGGAGTGTCACGCCTGCCACTTCGGTGCGCGCATCATAGAGCGCGATCATGATCATGGCGCGCAGTAGACCAAAGAAAATATTGGTGGCAAGACCAGCCCACATTGCTGCCCTATAGGTTAATTGGCGACGCAAAGACAGGTAGACGATTTCCCAAAAGAGTCGCATGGCTGTGATTGGTGGATGGCGGATTCAGGGCGGCTGGATTGCTGGCGTGCGTCAAGAAACGGGTATGATAGCACAGGGCGAATGGCTGACCAAATGTTTGATTGGGGTGTTTTCTATCCCTCCAATCATGGATGGGACTATCAAGACCAGCCGTCATGTACGGCCAATGTTAGGGAGTTACAGATGCAAATTCGCGAAGTCGTTGTTACTGGACAGAATGCTGTTGAGCTTCAGACGCGAGAATTGGATGAGAAGGAACTTGGCCCGGACGAGTTGTTGATCGAGACCGAGGCAACGTTTATTAGTGCAGGCACGGAACTCGCCAATTATACGGGACGAGAGCCGCGTGTCTTTCAGCCAAACCAGTGGTGCACCTATCCGTGGCGGTCGGGGTATGCGAACGTGGGCGTGGTGCGTGCGGTTGGCTCTGATGTGACGCGTGCAGAGGTCGGGCAGCGAGTCTTTTCCTATGGGCGACATGGCTCTGTGGTGGTTGCCAGCCAGAAACGGCTAATTGTTCCTGTGCCAGATGAGATGGAATCAACGCTGGCCGCGGCCACGCGCATTGCCGGTGTGGCGCTGACGAGCATTATTGTCAGTGAGATCCACGAAGCACCGTGGGTGGCGATTTATGGGTTGGGTATGGTCGGCAACCTGGCTGCACAGGCGTTTGCGCTACGCGGCTGCCGGGTGATCGGTATTGACCCGGTGGCATCCCGGCGCAAATTGGCCGAGCGCTGCGGTATACCTTTCACGGTTGGAGGCAGTGTAGAGGAGACTCATGCCGCAGTGATGGAGCTTACTTGTGGGCAAGGGGCCGGAATTACGGTGGATGCGGTGGGCCATAGCGCAGTGGTCATGCAGGCGTTGCGGGCAACCGCGCGCTTTGGACAACTCGTTCTGTTGGGTTCGCCCCGTGTGCCGGTCGAGGGGGATTTGACAGCGCTGCTATCGGATGTACATTTACGCAAGATCACGATGCGCGGTGAGCTGGAATTGGTTTTGCCTCTTTACCCAGACGTTGGTAATCGCACCTCTCAATAT